>JBKPNY010000186.1:0-41049 GCA_046732835.1 Gemmatimonadota bacterium
CGCTTGCGTTGATGATCGCGGAACATCCCGATCTCAAATCGTGGATTCATCTCGATGAGCGCTCCGGCGCTTTTTTCGCGCTGGGAATTGCGCGCTCACTCGGTGAGCCCGTTGCGCTTCTCTGCACTTCCGGAACGGCCGCCGCGAATTTCTATCCTGCGATAGTTGAAGCGAATGTGGCTCGAGTTCCACTAGTCGTGCTCACTGCCGACCGACCGCCGGAGCTCAGAGACGTAGGCGCCGGGCAGACTATCGATCAGAATCAGCTGTACGGATCGCACGTGAAGTGGTTCGTCGAAGTTGCATTGCCTGATGCCGCGCCTTCGATGCTTCGCTACGCGCGCACTCTCGCTGCACGCTCTGCAGCGACTGCGCGTGCGAATCCGCCCGGGCCGGTTCATCTCAACTTTCCCTTCCGTGAACCCCTTGTTCCGGTTGCGGTCGTGCCTGGTTCAGATGTAGCAGGCGACGATCTTCTCGCGTGGAAGGGACGTCCCGGTGGTGCACCCTGGGTCACGGTTGCGAGTGGATCGATGAATGTCGACCAGACAGCTGTTGCTCGCCTCGCGTCTCAGCTTCTTTCCGCAAAGCGTCCCGTCATCGTGTGCGGACCTCAATCCGACTCGCAGCTCGGTGACTCACTCGGTGAGATTGCGAGCGCCTTGTCCGCGCCGCTGCTTGCTGATCCGCTGTCTCAAGCGCGGTGGGGGTCGCATGATCGAACGACGCTCATCGATCGTTATGATGCGATAGTGAGACATCCGCGCGCAGTTGATTCACTGCGTCCCGATCTTATCCTGAGACTAGGCGCAATTCCGACATCGAAAGCGCTTTTTCAGTGGATAGAGAAACAGACTGACGCAGCGCTGGTTGTTGTCGACGCGGCGCGGTGGCCGGATCCGTCGAGTCGCGCGCACGAGATGATTCAAGCTGATGCGCGCCGCCTTTGTGAAAGCCTGCTTCCATGTTTGTCGGGTGTATCGCGCAACGCGGATTGGCTGAATCGATGGCAAAGCGCGAATGACATCGCAGGCTCTGCAGTTGTCGACTTCTCCGCCAGTCTCAACGAGTCTTTCGAGGGTGGAGTACTTGCCGAGGTTGTCGCGTGTCTGCCTGAGCGGGCGACTCTGTTTGCGAGCAGCAGCATGCCCGTGCGCGATCTCGATACCTTCGGCGAAGGAGATGCGCGAATCATTCGTGTAATGTCGAATCGCGGAGCAAATGGAATTGATGGTGTGATATCAACGGCGCTTGGTGCTGCAGCGGTATCGAGTGAGTCTGGATCGGGCCCGCTTGTTCTTGCGATTGGCGACATCGCTTTTTATCACGACATGAACGGACTGCTTGCAGCCGGGTCGCACGGCATCGCTGCAACGATTGTTGTGATCAACAATGACGGTGGGGGAATTTTTTCATTCCTGCCGCAGGCAGGCGACCAGAGACATTTCGAGAAGCTGTTTGGCACTCCTCATGGTCTCGATTTCTCTCACGCAGCGGAGATGTATGGCGCGACGTACGAGCGTGCGGACAACACCGAGTCTTTGCGACGCGCCGTTACTGCGGGCGTTGAAGGTCGCGGACTTCACATAGTCGAGGTGCGAACGGACCGTGCTCGCAATGTCGTTCTTCATCGAGAGGCATTGAGCGCAGTCGCCAAGGCTCTGGACGAACACTGGAGCTGAGCAGACTCATCGACGTCGGCGATTCTCTCACGCTCAACGTCGTATCGAGCGGAGATGGACCAGCGCTCGTAATGCTGCACGGCTTTACGGGATCGGCTGAAACTTGGGACGCGATAAGGTCTCAGCTCGATTCCCAGTTCAGGATCATTGCCGTAGACCTTCCCGGTCACGGAAGATCGAGCGCTCCCGTCGATCCATCACGGTATTCTCTCGATCGTTTTGCAGGCGATCTTTCACACGTGCTCGATGCTTTCGACATCGAGCGCGCATCTGTCTTTGGGTACTCGATGGGCGGACGCGCAGCGCTTCGCTTTGCGATTGCCCATGACGATCGGGTTTCCTCGCTTATTCTCGAGAGCACGTCGTCGGGAATCCATGACGATCTTGCGCGTAAACAGCGCGTCGATGCAGATGAAACGCTTGCTGCATTGATAGAGCGTGACGGAGTCGAAGCATTCGTTGCGCGATGGGAAAGTCTTCCGATGTGGACGAGCCAGAGTGCTCTTGGCGATTCCGGTCGCGCTGGACTTCGGTCTCAGCGACTGGCAAACAGCGCCACAGGATTGGCGAACAGTCTTCGCGGCGCCGGCGCGGGCGCCGACGCGCCTGCTCTCGGCCGAGCAGCGGGGATCACCGCACCAACCCTGATTCTCGCAGGACAATTCGACACCCAGTACGTCGAGCACGGGAAACGGCTCGCGGCAGCGATTCCAGATGCGAGGCTCGAGATAATTCCAAATGCGGGACACGCAATTCACCTCGAGCAGCCCGATGCAGTCATCCGTGAGATCACCGCATTCCTGCGGGTAGACTAATGCCCCTCAATGCATAAAAGACGCGCGCCTCTCGGCGGCTTGTAGCCTGTAGCTACCTTTAGCGCCTGGCCAATAGCGTGCAAAAACGGTACGGCGCCCTTAGCCATTAGCTTGCTACCAGCTAACAGCGCCTTTCCGTTTTAGCACGCTATTGGCTAAGCGCTAAAGCTGGCTACGAGCTACAAGCCGCCGAGAGGCGTGCGTCGTTTTATTGCTTAAAATTGAGGAGATCGAATGAGCGTTGAATGGAAAACTATCAAGGAATACAAGGACATCCGCTACGAGCGAGCGGCTAATGAAGGCATAACGAAGATCACGATCAATCGGCCGGAAGTCAGAAATGCATTCCGGCCCGAGACGGTGTCGGAGCTCATCGATGCGTTCAACGATACGCGCGATGACATGAGCACCGGAGTCGTTCTTCTTACTGGCGAAGGCGACAAGGCTTTCTGCTCCGGCGGAGATCAGCGCGTGCGCGGCGACGGAGGTTACGTCGGCGTCGAGGACAAAATTCCGCGCCTCAATATTCTCGATGTGCAGAAGCAGATCCGGTATCTGCCGAAGCCCGTGATTGCAGTCGTTGCAGGTTACGCCGTTGGCGGAGGACACGTTCTGCATCTGATGTGCGATTTAACGATCGCTGCAGACAACGCGATCTTCGGCCAGACCGGTCCGAAGGTCGGAAGCTTCGACGGCGGTTATGGCGCGAGCTATCTCGCACGTGTCGTCGGACACAAGAAGGCGCGTGAGATCTGGTATCTCTGCCGGCAATACAATGCGCAGCAGGCGCTGGACATGGGACTTGTAAACACCGTTGTTCCTCTCGCACAGCTCGAGGCGGAAGCACTGCAGTGGGCACGCGAGATTCTTCAGAAGAGTCCAACTGCAATCCGCTTTCTCAAGGCTGCATTCAATGCGGACACGGACGGACTTGCCGGACTTCAGCAGCTCGCCGGAGATGCAACGCTTCTCTTCTATCTCACCGAAGAGGCGAAGGAAGGAAAGAACGCGTTCCTCGAGAATCGGCCTCCTGACTTCGGGAAGTTTCCGCGATTCCCATGAGTGCAGCTGCGCGTCCTGAGACCTCCCGCGTGCGCGCGTGGATTCTCGCCGCGCGACCTGCAACACTTCCTGCCGCAGTAGTCCCTGTCATAGTGGGCGCTGCGGCCGCTCTGTCTGAGGGAACAAAGTTCCGCGGATTTGTTTTTTTCATGACGCTCATCTGCGCGGTGCTGATTCAGATCGGTACGAACTTCGCGAACGATTACTCCGATTTTGCGCGAGGCGCCGACACCGAAGCGAGACTTGGTCCTGTCCGAGTGACTCAAAGCGGACTGATCGATCAGGCGAGCATAAAGCGGGGAATCATCGCTGCCTTTGGTCTCGCCGTCCTGATCGGTGTGTATCTCGTTTATGTCGGCGGATGGCCGATCATTGCCATTGGTGTTCTCTCGGTTCTCTCAGGCCTCGCCTACACCGGCGGACCCTACCCACTCGGCTACCACGGACTCGGCGACATTTTCGTTTTTGTTTTCTTTGGAATCATTGCAGTAACAGGAACCGCATATCTCCAATCGGGACGCTGGAGCATGCTTGCGCTTCTGCTTTCCATCCCGATTGGACTGCTTGTCACGAACATCCTGGTGGTGAACAACCTTCGCGATCTTCCAACCGACATTGCTGCCGGCAAGCGCACGCTTGCAACGCGCATTGGTGATCGCGCAACGCGCTTCCAGTACGCTCTTTTTACCATCGGAGCGTATGCAGTTCCACTCGCGATTGGCCTCAACGAGCCTCCGCGTCGACTGATAATGCTGCCCTTGATCTCGCTTCCGCTTGCGCTTCGCCGTGTGCTCGTGGTGGTGAGAGGTGCCAGTGGAAGAGACTTGAATCCGATCCTCAAACGCACCGGTCGGCTGCTTCTTCTTTTTGGTGCTCTCCTGGCGGTCGGGGCGGCGCTGGGCCGGCCGCGGTAACATGAGCGCGGCTCCCGAGCATTTTGCCGACTGGATTGCGACGCGCGCAGAAACAATTCCTGATCGAGTCGCGCTTTCCTTCGGAGATCGCTCCTGGACGTTTGTCGAGCTCGATACAGAAGTAACGAATCTCGCGGGAAAGCTTGCGGCTGCCGGCGTTGTGGAAGGAGATCGTGTTGCAACGATCCTGCAGAACGGAATTCTTGCGGCAATGCTGCCTCACGCATTGCTGCGATTGTCTGCCACTCTGGTTCCGCTGAATACCCGCTTGAGTGAAGCAGAAATTGCGTGGCAGATCGACGATGTAAACCCTCGAATGGTGATTGTCGAGGATCGAACGGAACACCTGTGCTCAGACGCGATCAACGCCGCAGCGTTGAGCACGATCACGCCGGCCAATGTCGAGCCGATGATGTCACATCGCAGCGATCACGTCGCTGCGATCATCTACACATCGGGTACGACCGGTCGTCCGAAAGGTGCTATGCTCACACTCGCAAATTTCTGGTGGAGCGCCGTTGGATCCGCGCTCAACCTTGGCGTAAGCGAAGATGATCGATGGATCGCCTGTCTTCCTCTTTTTCACGTTGGCGGACTCTCGATAATTTTTCGCTCCGCCATTTATGGAACTCGAATCATCGTCCATGATGGCTTCGATGCGAGTGCAGTGAATGACGACATCGATCGAGGCGCAACAATCGTCTCCGTCGTGAGCGTGATGCTCGAGCGGCTTCTGGACGATCGAGATAAGCGACAGCTTCGGCAGACTTTTCGCTGCGCACTCCTTGGCGGCGGACCAGCACCGAGGATTCTTCTCGAGCGATGTATTTCGGCGGAACTTCCTGTCGCGCAAACTTACGGTCTTACCGAAACGTGTTCGCAGGCTGCGACACTATCGCCCGCTGATGCTGTGAGAAAGCTTGGCTCAGCGGGAAAGCCGCTTCATCCAAACGAGATTCGCGTCGAGGCTGAAGAAGGAGAGATTCTCGTTCGCGGACCGATAGTCATGTCAGGGTATTACAATCAGCCCGACGCCACTGAGCGCGCGCTCGAGGGCGGATGGCTTCACACCGGCGACATCGGACGCATTGATGACGAAGGGTTTCTTTACGTACTCGACCGCCGTGACGATCTGATCATTACCGGCGGTGAAAATGTCTACCCGGCCGAAGTCGAGTCGGCACTGCTTGCACATGACTCCGTTATCGAAGCGGGTGTAATCGGAATTCAGGACTCGAAGTGGGGACAGCGTGTTGTCGCCGTGGCAAGACTGTGTCGAGAGACTGATGAGGAAGAGCTTGCGACACATTGTCGCACGCTGCTCGCAGGTTATAAGGTGCCGCGCGAGTTTCGATTCACAGATGAGCCGCTTCCGCGCACCGCATCAGGGAAAATTCGGCGATCAGCGCTTCGCGATTCGCTTGCTAAGCGCTGAAGTTTGATTCACGAGCGAGAAGCTCGTCGATAAAGTCGCGGTCGATCTCGACTCCAATGCCCGGACGCTCTACCGGTACGGTCACCATTCCTTCAGAATCCATCTTCCACGGCTCAGTGATAATGTCGCGCGCCCAATAGCGCGCACTCGGCGAGATATCTCCGGGCAGTGTGAAATTCGGCAGTGATGCGAGCGCGACGTTGTACGCGCGACCTATTCCCGACTCGAGCATTCCTCCGCACCAGAGCGGAATCTCTGCTACCCTGCAGCGATCGTGGACTGCGATTGCCTCGGTAAATCCTCCAACTCGTCCGGCTTTCATGTTCACTATCCTGCCGCTGTGAAGACGAACCATGCGCTCCGCACTGGCGTCGCTTTCGATGCTTTCATCGAGACAAATCGACGTTTGCAGCACTCGCTGAAGCTCAGCATGCCCCTCCAGATCTTTCGCGTCCAGCGGCTGCTCGATCATCGACAAGCCCATTGAATCGATTTCCTGAAGCAGACTTATGTCGTCGATGGAAAAACTCGCATTCGCATCCACGCTGAGCGCGACATTCGGTCCGAGAACAGCGCACACTTCACGTATGGGCTCCAGATCGGATGAAGGTGAGATCTTGAGCTTTATGCGCCGATATCCTTCCGCTGCAGCAATTCGCGCCTGGTTCACAATGCTGCTGCCGTTCGAAGCCATACCCAGCGCAATGCCCGTCGCGACTGACTTCCGCGGGGACGCACCAAGCTCGGACGATCTCGCGAGAAATCGTGCGAGAGATTCTTCGCGTCTTGCTGCAGCCAGAGCCCATGTGCCCATTTCGATCGAAGCTCTAGCCATCGGGTGATCGGGCACCCAGCTATGCAATGCGGCATGCACATCCGTTGGATGCTCAAAGCATTTGTCGAGTACGATCGGGATGATCCAGTCGGTCAGCGCCTGCCATGCGCCATCCACAGTTTCCGGCGTATACGATGGGACCGCCTCAGCAACGCACTCGCTCCACGATGTTGCGCCATCGACATCGGTCAGCTCCAGCAGGATGACGCGACGCGCATCGACAGTTCCTGTGGCCGTGCGAAACGGCTCGACCAGCGGAAGTTTGATCTCGCGAAGTGTGATACTGGCGAGCTGAATTTTGTCCTGGCTCACAAAATCAATCTTGTGAGCCTGTGACAATCACGCCAGAGATTTTGTGAGCGTCATCTCCACGCCTTGAATCTTCGAACTCGTTTCATTCGCGTTGCCGCAGCGAGTCGCGGACGATGCGCAGACAGGAGATCGCTTCGCGAAACAATTCCAACCACCTTGAGCGATTCATCTCGAGTGACCACTGGAAGACGTCCGACTTCTTCCCTCACCATCTGGTCGGCGGCATCACGCAAAGAGTTGTCTTCGTACACGACGACCGGTGGCCGGCGTATTACATCTCGAACCCGTTCTTTGCCAGTGCGCGCTGTATCGAGAATGTCCCGACGTGTCACGACTCCGACCAGAATCTCCTGATCGTTCACAACGGGGAATCCCTGATGAGTCGTGCCGCCGGCACCAGACGCAAGCCACTCGCGCACCTGCGCGATAGTCGATGTGTCCTTCAGCGTAACGACTTTACGCGCTGCGGCATCACGGACAAGCACATGCGCAAGATGATCGACAGCGTACTCGAGTCTCAGTGACGCACCTCGTCGTGCAAGCTTCTCCGTCATGATCGAATGTCGACCCAGAAGAAGCGAAGCGAAGTATCCGACGGTGCATCCAGCGAGAAGTGGCAGAAGACCAAGCGGCTGCCGTGTGGTTTCGAATGCCATCACAACTGAAGTGAGCAAAGCGTGTGATGCTCCGGCGAACATCGCTGCCATACCTACGAGTCCAGCGACGCGGTGATCGACCCCCAGCGAAGGAAGCATCGATGCAATGAATCCACCGATTATCGCTCCGATTGCACCACCGATAGTGAACAACGGAGCCATTGTTCCGCCCGATGTTCCACTACCGAGGTATACCGACCACGCGATGAACTTGAATATCAGGAGTGCCAGCAATGCATAGCCGGCAATCGAGCCGCTCAATATGCCGCTGATGTTGTCGTAACCCACACCGAGCACGCGCGGCTCGAAGATACCGACGACACCGACAACGAATGCGCCGATGATCGGCCACCACATCCAGTGCACGTGCAGCTTGTGTCCGATCTTTTCGAATACGTCTTCGATGGCGTACGTCGCGCGTGTCACGCCTGCGGCGATGATTCCCACAATGAGACCAATCAGCGCATACGCAGCGAGCGCAGTTCCACTTGGAGAGGAGACATTCGCCATCGCGAACACGGGTGCCGTGCCGTTGAATACTGCACGGACGCCTGTAGCAGTCGCGGCAGCCAACGCAACAGGAATCAACGATCGGGCACGGTACTCGAACAGCAGTAGCTCGATTGAAAGCAGAACCGCGCTCACCGGCGAACCGAATGTCGCGGCCATTCCCGCGGCCGCTCCTGCGGCGAGCAAGATTTTTCTCTCATCGCTCGTGATTCGCATCAGCTGTCCGGCGACAGATCCCAACGCTCCACCTGTCGCGATGATGGGACCCTCCGCTCCAAATGGACCACCGGTTCCAATCGCGATGGCCGCTGACAGTGGCTTGAGGACTAGAACTCGCGCCGAGATGCGGCTTCCTCCGAAGAGAACATTCTCCATCACTTCAGGAATTCCATGCCCCCTAATTGCTGCAGACCCATAGCGCGCCATCAATCCAATCACGAGCGCACCAGACATCGGCACCAGGAGCAGCTTCAGGATGTGCGGGTGCCCGCCAGCGGGGTCCACGAATGCGGTCGAGATCCTTCCGTAGAAGGAGACATTGGTGATGAGCCCGATCAGCGCGGTCAGCAGCTGCGCGGCGAGACCAGCCCCGATGGCGAGCGCTACCGAGAGGGCCGCAACCATTACCGTGCGCCTGTCGACTATCTCGTAGTCACGCGGGCCGCGGAATTCTCCTGTCTTTACCATGTCCGCTTCCACTCAGCGCTCCCTGCTTTCGAAGAACATCGTGGGCGGTATGTCGGAGAAGCCCGATGCGGCAAGCCATGCTTCGAGATTTTCGGCGAGCTCCAGTCGTTTTGCCCTGGGCAGAATCTGCAGACCGGCAATCAGCCGCTCCTGCGCTGTGGCTGTCGACTCTGCAATCGCGCGACGGCCTTTGGCCGTAAGCGTGAGGTGAACCTGTCGGGCATCCGATTCGCCCGGCGCGCGATGAATGAGGCCTTTCTCGGTAAGTCTCGCGACAAGCTCGGAGACGCTGCTCTGTCGGGCGAGAGTGCGGGTGGCAAGCTCGCCGAGTGAGAGGCCGGGTGTCTCTGATATCTGTCTGAGCGCGAAAAGCTGCGCTCCGCTTATTCCTGATTTGGACGGCGTTCTGGATAGTCCGCCAATGGCACGCACGATGGACCTCAGTGAGTCCATCGCGCGTGCAGTTGGTTCGTCAGTTGTCATGTCGAAATATATATCGGTACCGATATATATTCGACTGGCTGCGCTACGCCGCCTTTTTCAGGGCCGGACGATCCGCCACGGGGCGAGGCGCAGACTTTCGCGCGATCAGGCTATCGATCGAAAGCTTGCCAGCCCCAGTAATCGCCAGCATCGAAGTCGCTGCGAGAAGCGAGAGCGGGAACTCCACACCGTTCGGAGCAAAGAATCCGTTCGGAAGGTGAACCTGAAGAATGGCGACGACCATTGTCGACAGAAGTCCAAGCGATGCGACCCTGGTGAGAAGTCCGCTGATCAAAGCGAGTCCACCGAAGAATTCAACGAGTGCGACGAAGGGTCCGAGAACGGAAGCCATCGGGATTCCCATCTGGCCGAATGCGCCGGCTACTCCATCGAAGCCGAACACGAAGATTTTCTGTGCGCCGTGAGCGACGAAGATTGCGCCGACAATCACGCGAAGAATTGCCAAGCCGAAGTTGATCTGGCGGTTTGAAGCGTTGCTGAAGAGTGACATTTTCGTGCTCCGCATTAAGTGTTCAAAAGGTAAGTGTGATAACATCTATATCTGCAAAAAAAATCATTCAGTGTTTCGTGCGACAGTCAGAAGCTTGATGAGCGTCCTGAGCTGCTGCTCGTTCATGTGACCGAGACTTTTTTCGTGCTGCTCGTCTGTCGAATCATCGAGGCTGTCCACGATCTGTCTTCCCTTCTTTGTAATTCTGGTTGTCACGAGACGTCTGTCGACAACGCTTCTCTCTCGAGTGACCAGTCCTGCCTCTTCCATTCGATCGAGGAGCCTTGTCGCGTCGGGCATTCTGTTCAACAGCCTCTGGCTTACTTCATTTCGGCAAAGGCCGTCGGGCTCTGCCCCCCTCAGGATCCTCAGGACGTTGTACTGCGTTCCTGTGATTCCATGAGGCTTGAGCATCTGCTCGAACGAGTCCCGCAGAACATTGGCAGTACGCTCGATGTTGAGCTGCGCCTCCTGCCGAAGCGTCCTGAAAGGCTTCGTCTGTTTGATCTCGTCCTGAAGTGCCGGTGACATGAAATGAAGTTATGTGTTATGACAACTAGTGTCAATGCCTGGCTTTCCGGCTGACGCTAAATCCGGCTAGTTTGAGGCCCATGAACTTGGAGCATCACAACCCCGTCGTCCACATCGAATATCCGCCATGGGTGGACTCTGTCATCGACTGGGAACGCGCTTATCGCTCTGACGAGGAGCGAATGACCCTGGCGATAACGGTAGCCAGGGAAAACGTGGAGCGCGGCACAGGCGGCCCTTTTGGAGCCGCCATTTTCGAGAGCGAGTCAGGCAATCTCGTATCTATTGGAATGAACAGCGTAGTGCGCCTCAACAACTGCACGCTTCACGGAGAGATGGTCGCGTTTATGATGGCGCAGCAGCGCGTTGGATCGTATACGCTCAAATCCGCTACCCTTCCAAAGCACGAGCTCTACACCTCCTGCGAGCCATGCGCGATGTGCCTTGGCACAACTCTATGGAGTGGAGTGCAGCGTGTTGTCTACGGTGCAACGCGCGAGGACGCCACAATCCTGAACTTCGAGGAAGGACCTGTCTTTCCCGAATCGTACAAGTATCTCGAGGATCGCGGCATCGAGATTGTGCGACAGGTGATGCGGAGTGAAGCGCGGGCTGTGCTGGAGCTGTATCGCTCGAAGAGCGGGAAGATCTACAACGGATAGAACTCCAGGGCACTGCCCGTAGTTCCGTGTCCGTAGGTGAAATGATGACAATGGAGAAGTAGGTAGCCTGACTGACCAGCCAGCGGCAGACTCTTAATCTGAGGCAAACGTCAAAGGCAGGCTGGTTTGATCGCTCCAGATATTCCGACGACCGTGACGCACGTAGCGGACGTCAAATTCGCAATCAAAATTCGATCTCACGAGATCATCGTCGACCAGACGGTTAGAGGTGGGGGAAGTGATTCCGGTCCGACTCCGCTCGAGCTGCTGGGCGCGGGGCTGGGCAGCTGCATTGCCTACTACGTGCATCAGTTTCTTCGCACTCGTGGTCTGGATGCCGAGGGAATCCGCGTTTCTGTCTCGCAAACGCGCGAAAGCAATCCGTCGAGAATCGACGGCTTCTGTGTAGACGTGGAGCTGCCCGGAAATGTCCCGGAGCGATACCTGCCTTTGATCGAGCGGGTAATCGATTCGTGTCCAGCTCACAACACACTTGCTCGCGGTGCCGGGATCGACGTGAAATTCAAATCGATCGCTATCGTTTAGATCGAGCCTTCCCTACGTCATGTGGCAGTGACAAGCTTCCCGCATGACGACACGGGCAATTCACGAAAGCACCACGCTCGCCGAAGCAGAATCAGTACTTCGCGAAGCAAACCTGATATTCGCGGGAGAGCATCCGGGCGAAGGGCCCGGACGACAGCCGGTGCATACCGTCTATGGTGGAGCTCAGCTGTTCGCATCGGATTCCGTCCCAAAGCTTGGATCGATTGCATTGCGTGCGATGGATCAATACGCAGCCGATGCCGCGACACTCGGAAAAGCTGTTGGAATCTCGGACCACCCTGCACTCCCAACCATCAACGAGCGCGTTCGCGACAAACTGAAGCGCGAGCCGATCGAAGATTTCAGAATCGATTTCGAGGATGGCTACGGCAATCGACCTGATACAGAGGAAGATCATCACTGTGAAGTAGTCGCCAGTGAGCTGGCTAAAGGAACACAAGCAGGGACTCTTTCTCCGTTCATTGGAATGCGCGTGAAGCCGCTCAACGAAGAGCTTCGCGCGCGCAGCATCCGCACTCTCGATATCGTGATGACACGACTCGTCGAAGGCGGAGGAATTCCGGAACGGTGGGTCGTCACGATTCCGAAAGTGACGATCATCGAACAGGTCGATTACACTGTCGCCGTGCTGCGGAACCTCGAGAAGAAACTCGGACTGTCCGACGGAACACTGAAGTTCGAGGTGATGGTCGAGACGCCGCAGATCATTCTCGATCGAAAGGGCACGTCTCTTCTGCCACGAGTGCTCGACGCGAGTGACGGCAGACTGCGCGGAGCGCATTTCGGCACATACGATTACACCGCCGGCATCAACATCACCGCAGCGCATCAGCGCATGCGACATCTCGCGTGCGATTTTGCGAAGCATTTCATGCAGGTGGCCTTCGCAGGCACCGAGGTCTGGCTCTCTGACGGATCGACAACAGTGATGCCGGTTCCGATTCATCGACCAGCTCAGGGTGAAACGCTCTCCGCCCGCCAAACCGAAGAGAACAAGGCAAGCGTTCACGCCGCATGGAAGCTTCACTTCGACGACATTCGTCATTCGCTTGCTGGCGGTTTCTATCAGGGATGGGATCTGCATCCTGCTCAGCTCGTAACGCGCTACGCCGCTCTCTACAGTTTTTTCCTTGAAGGAATCGACGCAGCTGGAGTGCGACTCAGCAACTTCGTCAGCAAGGCGGCGCAGGCTACGCTTGTCGGGGATGTGTTCGACGACGCAGCGACAGGTCAGGGACTTCTCAACTTCTTCCTCCGCGGAATCAATTCTGGCGCAATCACGGAAGAGGAAGCCTTGAACATGACAGGTCTCACCGCCGACGAATTCCGCGGCCGCAGCTTTGTCAGGATAACGAAGGGCAGAAAGTGAGCGCAGGCACGATCGAGATTCTCGATCTCATTGGCCGATGGATTCACGTGATTGCCGGCATCATGTGGATCGGCAATTCCCTTCTCTTCAACTGGCTCGACCGAAGCCTTATCCCCGCCAGCGCTCCCGGCCAGACAAAGAAACCAATCGGCACCATCTGGCTGCTTCACAGCGGCGGATTTTACTACGTAGAGAAAACTCTTCTCGAGGGTGAGAAGCTTCCGAAGCCGCTTCACTGGTTCATGTGGCAGGCGATCACAACCTGGATCAGCGGGATGTTTCTGCTCATCGTCGTCTACTATGCCGGAGGCCGCGCGACTCTTGAGGATCCGACAGTCGCGGGCATCTCGCATGGATGGGCGATCGTAATCGGCGTCGCGTCGATAATTGGCGGACGAATTATCTACGACATCATGCAGCGCGCACCTGCACGCGCCGAAAAACTTGCGACAGCAATCTGGATTGCAGCACTGACCGCGATCGCGATTGCACTGACTCAGCTGTTGAGCGGCCGCGCGGCATTTCTTCACGTTGGAGCAATGCTGGCAACGATCATGGCTGGCAATCTCACCAGTACGATCGTCCCTTCGCAGCGAGCCCTCGTGAAGTCTGTCGAAGGCGGAGCGACAGACGCTGCGATGTCAGCGAAAGCAAAACGTGTTTCAATTCACAACAACTACTTCACGTTCCCAGTGATTGCCCTGATGCTGAGCAATCACTTCTCGTCAGTGTATGCGAGCCGATACAACTGGCTGCTTCTTCTCGTGATTGTTGCAGGCGGGGCGACGGTGCGCCACATCCTCAACATTCGCTGGACCTTCCGCTCGTGGCAGCCTGCGCTTGGTGCGGCAATCGCCGCGACAGTTCTTTCACTTTGGCTGATCGTGAACCTCGGCACGCGCACAATGTCAGCATCAGCGCAGACGCCAACGGGACCCGTAGCCTTCGAGGATGCACGACACGTCATCGACAGACGATGTGCAGTGTGTCACTCCGAGCGGCCAACTGATCTCACGTTCGGCCCGGCACCTGCCGGCGTGATGTTCGACAGTCGTGCACAGATAGAAGCAAAAGCTGACCGAATTCGGGAGCGTGCATTCGTGACGCGCACAATGCCGCCATCCAACAAAACAGGAATCACAGATGCCGAGCGCGCAATTCTCGGCGCGTGGGCGAGTCAGAGATGAATGAATCCCGGCATGTCCTTCAGCATTTTCTCGCTGCACTGGCTTATCGCACACAGAAAGCAGTTCGCGGCGCCCCAGCCGATTACGGCGACTTCGATGCGGGCAACAAAGTGCGAACGCCGCATGAGCTCATGTGGCACATGACGGGCTTGATCGGCTACGCTCGCACAATGCTGCACGGCGGGGAGTTTGCGCCCGAGCGCCTGCCGACGTTCGACGCGGAAGTCGAGCGCTTCCATGCAACACTTGGTCAGCTGCTCCATGACTTCGCAAATGACTCGCTCACTGCCCGCATCAGCGATCAGCAGTTTCTGCAGGGACCGCTGGCGGATGCGATGACACACGTTGGACAGCTCGCAATGTTGAGACGTCTGCACGGGGTCCCTATCCCCTCGGAGAACTTCATCTTCGCCGACATCGAGACGGAAAATGTCAGCTCGAGGCAGCCACAACCGGCGGCACCCGACCCTGATTGGACTCCCGACCGTGGCCATGTGCCACCCGGCCCATCACGCTCCAGACGTTCATGAGATGTAGGTCACCGTACTGATTCGTACTTTCGCCGCAACGTTACGCGTATTCATCGACTGTTACGACAACAGCGCTTGATTCTTGCGCTGGATTCGAGCCACAGCGCGAACGGTTATCGAACGATGAATCGAAAAGTCCTGGCGAAGAGCTGTGCAATAACAATCACTACACTGGCTGCGTTTGCGTGCGGAGCGCCGGCTAAGCTTCCCGTTCAGGCAGGAATGGGCGTCACACCACTTTTGCCAAAGCCCAACACCTCGTTCATCCCCTTGGTGAATGTCGTCGACGCAAAAGGATGGCGTGATGGCGAATCACCTGAAGTTCGCGATGGCCTTCAGGTAAACGCATTCGCACGAGGTCTCGATCACCCACGGTGGCTTTACGTTCTGCCGAATGGTGACGTTCTGGTCGCCGAAACGAATGCACCAAAGCGACCTGATGATGGGAAAGGCATCAAGGGATACTTCTTCAAGAAGTATCAGGCAAAAGCCGGCGGCGCAGTGCCGAGTGCAAATCGAATCACGCTCCTGCGCGACAATGATGGCGATGGCGTTGCAGAAACGAGATACACGTTTCTTTCAAACCTGTATTCGCCGTTCGGGATGGCACTCATCGGAAACAACTTCTACGTCGCAAACGCTGATGCAGTTGTTCGATTTCCGTACACGCGTGGTGCGACCACTATAACGTCCCCCGGCACTCGCCTTGTGACGTTGCCCGGCGGGCGACTCAATCATCACTGGACAAAGAGTCTCATCGCCAACGCAAGCGGGACCAAGCTTTATTCGGGAATCGGCTCCAACAGCAACGCCGCAGAAAACGGAATCGACAAGGAAAAGGATCGCGCTGCGATCTGGGAAATCGATGTCGCGACCGGCGCGTATCGTGTATTTGCTTCCGGTTTGCGAAATCCAGTTGGCATGGCGTGGGAACCAGTCACAGGCGCACTGTGGGTTGCCGTGAACGAACGTGACGAGCTCGGCAGCGATCTCGTTCCGGATTACATGACGTCGGTGCGCGAGGGCGGGTTCTACGGTTGGCCGTACAGCTACTATGGAAGCAACGTCGACAAGCGCGTTAAGCCCCCTCGGCCCGACATGGTCGCCCGCGCGATTGTTCCCGATTACGCGCTCGGCCCTCACACTGCGTCGCTTGGTCTCGTGTATTCAGGCCCGTCGTCGCTCGGAGCCCAGTTCCAATCCGGAATGTTCGTTGGCCAGCACGGATCCTGGAATCGCACGCCGCGCAGCGGTTACAAAGTCATCTTCATTCCCTTTACGAACGGTAAGCCATCCGGTGAAGCCATCGACGTACTCACGGGATTCGTGCGACCGAATGGCGATGCGATGGGAAGACCTGTTGGTGTCGCGATCGACAACAAGGGTGCGCTGCTCGTCGCTGATGATGTTGGTGACACCATCTGGAGGGTGACCGCTCGCTAGCTGCCCCGATACGTTGAATATCCGAAAGGGCTGAGCAGGAGCGGCACGTGATAATGATCTGATTCCGAGCTGACGACAAACTCGATCGTGATGCGTTCGTAAAACGCTTCCGTATTTCTGGACGAGAGATATTCACCAACTTCGAATACAAGTCTGTGCAGTCCGATTCCGACTCTTCGTCCTTCGGATACCAGATCTTTCACTCGCCCATCGTTATCGGTAACCCCGCTACCTAGGACTTCATCGCCCCGCTGCAGGGTAATTCTTATGCCCCCTGCGGGCGTGCCACGCGATGTATCGAGCACGTGTGTGCTGATGGTGCTCATGAAAGAAGTTTCCTCAGTCTTAGCTGCATGATCTTACGTTGTTCCTCTGCCGCAATGCGCAGCTCTGTTTCGGGATTGTTTCCAAGTCGCGCTCTGGCGATAGCAAGCATCTCCTCGGCCGTCTTTCCAGTCGCGCACACAATATAGATATGGCCGAACCGTTCTTCATATCTGCGGTTCACATCTGCGAGCTGAACTTTGAGAGACGTTGATGCTGACTGCGCGCCGGCTTGTTCCTGCGCTTCATTTCCAGACACGGACGCGCCAATGCGCGGATGATGTGAAAACGCTTCGTGCCAGTCTTGAGGCCCGCACTGGCTCCATGCTTCGTCCGCAGCTGCGTACAGGTCTTCACTCGAGCCGAATGGCCGATTTGCGATCATTGCATCGACCCATTTGGACGAGCCGCAGCACGCTGTTAATGCTCGAGCTGCCTCTGCTGCGCTCATCGTGTTGACTTCCTCGACAGTCACACCGCTATGCCAAAGAGTCGAAGCCGCGCGACGCCGCCGTCCGGATAGATGTTGAGACGCACGTGAGTAGCTGGACCTGAGTCGGTCACATTGAAGTGATGCCATGTATGCGGCTGCACCGGAGTTTCGCTTACAAGTTTTTTCCATTCGACCTTGTTTGCGTCAAACTTCCCGGAGATGTCGCCAATGTCCGACGCCTCGATCATCACGCTCCCCGGAGCGTTGCCCTTGAAATGATCGGTGTCGAGCTCGATTCGCTCGACAGCTCCTCTCTTCGCAAGTCTTACGATCGTCCAGTCATTGCCTGGTCCACGGCGACGTTTTGTTTCCCATCCATCTCCCATGTGTGTCGATCGTCCCGGAAGAATCAGATTCTGACGATGGCCGTAGTGCATGTCGCTGCATTCCACGACGTATCCACCATTTGCCATCGCGGCGAGATCGACTTCGCGCACATCCGTGAAGATGGAGTCAGACGGAACTACTTCACCATGCACTCGAAGGCGCGCGACTCCGCCGTCAGGAAAGATGTTGAGACGAAGATGCGTGATTCGGCGACCACTGCTCATCTCGATCACGTTCCTGGTATCCCCTTTGAGCTGAATTTCGCCGAGAACCTGTTCCCACCGCGCCTCACTTCCAGCGAGCCATTGCGCTGATGGCGCACCGTCGACGCTGGTCATCTCGATGCTTGCGCGTTCCGGAAAATTTCCGGTGAAGAACGAAGTATCGATTACAACTCCGCGAACAATTCCTGGTGCGCCAAGTCTGATTATCGCCCAGTCGTGTCCGGGAGTTCGCCGTCGGCGCGTTTCCCATCCGTCCATCCATTTTCCGCGCTCCGTGTAGACGCCTTCGCGCCATTCGGGCTCACTCTGCTTGAGCAGTGATTCCTTCGGGGCAAAGAACTCGTCGTTGGCGATGAGCACAGAACCGCCGAGTCGTTCGGATGCGAGATCTATCAGGTCAGTGAACGATGCCAATCTTCTCTCCGGCTACGAATGTTGCCTCGACTACGCCATAAAGCTTCCGGCCGGCGTATGGTGTGAGATGATGTCGGTGAAAAAGCGAATTCGCGTCGACAACAAAGCTGGCCTCAGGATTCCATATCGCAATGTCAGCGTCGAAGCCCTCGATGATTGCGCCTTTTCGATTTTCGAGCCCAGCCAGTCTCGCGGTCGCAACACTCATCCATTGAGGGATTCTTTCAGGCTTCATACCGCGGTTTCGTGCACCAGTCCACACGGCGGACAAAGTCACCTGAAGCGATGCGATTCCTCCCCAGCATCCAAAAAAATCTCCGTTCGAATCCTTCATCGACGGCGGACACGGCGAATGATCCGACGCGACGAGATCGATGTCCCCATCGATCAATGCTTGCCACAACGCGTCGCGCTCCGTGGAATTGCGGATGGGGGGCGCGCATTTGAACTCCGTTCGGCCATCAGGGATTTCTTCTGCGGCAAATGTCAGATAATGCGGACAGGTCTCCACCGTCAACGGCAGTCCCTGTCGTTTTGCATCGCGAATTATCTGGAGCGATGTAGCAGATGAGAGGTGAACGATGTGCACCCTGGTCGGCACCTCTTTCATCAACCGCACCATCAGCTCGATAGCGCGATGCTCGGCTTGAACAGGACGACTTGCCAGATAATCCGCATATTGCTGCGAACCGCCTCGATGCACCACGAGACACGAAGGATCTTCCGCGTGAACCATCAACGGCAATCCTGTATGCGCTAAATACGGAAATGCCTCGCGAAGATCATTCTCCGTCACATTCTCAAACTCAGCCACGCCGGACGGAGTGAGAAAGCACTTGAATGCTCGCACCCCTGCCTGGGCGAGCGGAATGATCTGATCAGCATTTCCAGGTACGACGCCGCCAATGAATTCGACATTCACCACAGATTTTCCGCGAGCAGCGACGCGCTTTTCCTCGAGTGCCGACACTGATGTCGTCGCTGGAATCGAATTAAGCGGCATGTCGAGAATCGTTGTCACGCCGCCAGCAGCGGCAGCCTTCGTGACGGATTCAAATCCTTCCCATTCGGTGCGACCCGGCTCGTTCACATGGACGTGCGTGTCGATGATCCCTGGCATAACGATCGAGTCGCCGGCATCGTAATCAGCATCGACATCGTAAGACGCAATACGGTCGATGCGTCCGTCTTTGATGTGAATGGACGCGGCTCTCGTTCCCTCAGGCGTGATCACACGCCGGCCGCGAATGACTGTCAGGTTGTATCCGCCCAGAATCGCCGCAGAAGATTCATCGACACGCGACGCCGGTAGTCAGCCGTCGATCGAACGTCGTCGATGGGAGTAATCTCCTCGCCAAGTATTCGTGCGGCGTCATCGATTGTCGCGCCTTGAGCGAGAGCCTGCTCGGTCATCTTCGCGCGAACAACCGTCGGTGCAACGCTGCCGAGCGCAATCTTCGGCGAAGGCGCGCGAACCGCTGCCATGACGATCTTGGAAATCGCTTGAGCCGCGCGCGTTCCGACTTTGCGAAACCACTGCTTCCCTTCCACGCGAGGAATCTCGATCGCAATGATGAGCTCATCAGGCCGCATCACTGTTGACCGATATCCAGTGTAGAACGAATTGACGGGAACGCGTCGCTCTCCATCGAGACTTCGCATTACCACGATCGCGTCAACAGCAGACAACACCGGAACTCCATCCGCCGCTGGAGATCCATTCGCGAGATTTCCTCCGAGCGTGCCGCGGTTCTGTATCTGAACTCCACCAACAAGCCCCGAAGCTTCCACGAGCATCGGAACGCGCTCGGTAACCAGATGCGACTGCATCAGCGACGTGTAGCTCGTAAGCGCACCGATGATGAGCGTGTCCTCGTGCGTGGAGATTGTCCGCAGCTCATCCAGCGCCCAGATGTCGAGATATTGTCGCGGCTTGAAGGTTCCAAAGTTGAGGCCGACGTACACGTCCGTAGCACCGGCAATCGGCGTTCGCTTTTCATCGCGAAGAATTGTCAGCGCCTCATTCACTGATGACGCGACACGCAGATCGAGATCGGATAGTGCGGTCTTCACGCGGTCTCGCCCTTCTTCCATTTGAGAACAGCGCGATAGATCGCTGAATAACCGGTACAGCGGCAGAGATTGCCGGCGAGCGCTGTCTTTACATCGTCGAGTGTTGGATCATCGGGTAGCGTGATCGCAGCCATGATCATTCCCGGAGTACAGATGCCGCACTGCGCTCCGACTTCATTCATGAAGAGCTTCTGCAGCGGATGATCGCCTCCCAGACCTTCGATTGAAACGACCTCCGCTCCTTCGACCTGCGACACCGGAACGAGACACGAGCACACCGGCTCACCATCGATGAGCACTGTGCACGCGCCGCATTCTCCTTCACCGCATCCTTCCTTGGTGCCGGTGAGATTGCATTCCTCACGCAGCACGTCGAGGAGGCGTGACATTGGATGCGCACCGACTTCCACATCGGTGCCGTTGAGCTTGAATTGCATCAGATCGATGGTGTCGTTGCGAGGAGCTCTGGAGTCGCCGGAATCTCGCGCACGTCGAGTCCGAGCGCGCGAAGCGCATTGACTACTGCAGGCGCGGGTCCGTCCATCGGAAGCTCGCCGAGTCCTTTCGCGCCGAACGGGCCACCCGGATATGGATTCTCCATCATCACCACATCGATCTCGGGCATGTCGAGCGTTGTCGGAATCACGTAATTCGTGAGCTGTCCATTTGCCATCGCGCCATTCTTCATCACCACTTTCTCGAGCAGCGCGTAGCCAAGCCCCTGCGCAGTTCCGCCTTCGATTTGTCCCTGAGCGAGTGCCGGATGAATTGGACGACCGAATTCCTGCACGGCAGTAAGCTTGATCGGCTTCACCTCATACGTATCGGGATCGAGCTCCAGCTCGGCAACATCGCATCCCCATCCATAAGTCGCGTATGCGTCGCCGAGGTATTTGTTGTCGTCCCATTGAATCCAGTCAGGCGGTTCATACATGCGCTCGACGGAAATTGCGCCGTTCTTCGCATAGTAATCACCCGGCGAAAGTCCGCCGAGTTTTTCTTTCATTTCGTGCGCGCATTCCTCGAGAATCTTTCCAACTACCATACATGTGCGCGACGCGACTGTTGGTCCGCTGTCGGCAACGCGCGAGGTATCCGGCTGTGCAACTTCCACAGTCTCATATGGTATGCCGAGCGCGTCGGTCACGATCTGCGCGTGCATCGTGCGTGTTCCCTGTCCGATCTCAGTACTGCCCACCGCGATGCGCACTCCTGTCGGGGTAAGATCGAGCCGCGCTTTTGATTTGAGATTCCGCTCACCAGCGCCTGTGAAGCCCGCACCGTGAAAGAACAATGAGATGCCGATCGATTTGTTCGTGCCCTTCCATTCCTTTCGCTTGCGCGCGAAGTCGGTGCGCTTCACCGCTTCCTCCAGCACCATGTGCGCGCTCGTGTCGTCGCGAAGCGTCTGCCCGGTTGCTGTACGATCGCCCGCTTTCAAAGCATTGATGCGGCGAAGCTCGACAGAATCCATTCCGAGCTGTTCGGCGATGCGATCCATGTGCACTTCAATCGCGAACTCTGTCTGCGGTGCACCGAATCCGCGGAACGCTCCATTTGGAGGAGTGTTCGTCATCATTGCGCGACCGCGAATGCGCACGTTGTCGCAGCTGTATGGGCCGGCTGCATGAATGCATCCGCGTGAAAGCACAGTCGGGCTCAGTGTTACGTACGCACCGCCGTCGAGAATCACGTCGACATCCATGGCGACGAGCTTGCCGTCTTTCGTGAGACCGGTGCGATGTCTCACAATTGAAGGATGACGTTTGGTGGTTGCGACCATGTCTTCTTCGCGATCGTAGATGATCTTCACCGGTCGCTTCGCTTTGAGCGCAAGTAGAACTGCATGACCTGCGATCATCGACGGATATTCTTCCTTTCCTCCGAATCCGCCGCCCGTTTCTGTTTGAATCACTCGCACGTTCGGATGTGCGGAGCCAAGCAGGCATCGAAGCGCTTTGATCACGTAGAAGGGACATTGAACTGAGCCGTAGATCGCAACGCCACCTTCTTCTGGAACGGCGATCACTCCATTCGGCTCGATGTAGACGTGTTCCTGATGTCCTGTGCGATACGTTCCTTCGACAACTATCTCAGCATTGCTCAGCGCGGTTTCCGTGTCGCCCTTTACAATGTCGATGTCCTTGAATGACAAAGTCGACTTTTCAGGATCGAATAGAGGCTCTTCTTCTTCGTATTCGATGACGACCTTTGCGGCGAGCAGCGTGTCCTTGTCTTCATGCGCAAGCAGCACGATCGGCTCGGCCATGTGCTTGACTTCGCGCTCTACAAGGAACGGCTGGTCCTGCGACATGAGGTCGACTGCATTTTTCGCGGGTACGTCGCGATAGTCGACGATGGTAAAGCCGGTCGTATCGAAGTCGTAGCGAATGGATTTGATCCGGCCGCGCGGGATTGCGGAGCGAATGGTGCGGCCGTGAATCATTCCCGGGAATACGATGTCATCCGCGTATTGCGCGCCACCGGTTGCTTTTCCGATTCCGTCTTTTCGCGCGACACTCTTTCCAACTGCTGTCATTCGGGGAAAATGCTTTTGAGTTCAGGAGGGGGCAAGCTCGAAATACAGAACTACGTCGGGTCTTGTGAGATCATGAGACAATGAGAGCTACACGTTAGCCAGAAAGCCCAGGGAGCACGGACACTCACGGACACTAACGGACTAACTGCGGAACACCACCAATGGTTTTTGTGTTGTTTCAAAACCAATGAAAGAATTTGTTCCGCAGTTAGTCCGTTAGTGTCCGTGAGTGTCCGTGCTCCCTGGGCTTACCGCAATTCTCATCGTCTCTTAATCTCACAATAACCCCAAGTAGTTCCGCCGTTCAGCACCAAAGTCTAAGATTCAAGAAATGTCCGCCTCTCGCTCCATCGCCCAGGCTCTAATCAACACAAAAGAGCCAGTCGTACTCGCAACAGTCGTCCGCATCACGGGCTCGAGCTACGGCGGAGTCGGAACACGAATGCTGATCCCGCAAAATTCTCCTCCAGTCGGAATCGTGAGCGGCGGATGCCTCGAATCAGATCTCGCCGAGCACGCAAAACAGGTTCTCGAATCGCGTCAGCCCAGAGTAGTGACATACGACACCCGCGCCGACGACGACGCGGCCTGGGGACTCGGACTGGGCTGCAATGGACTCATCGATGTCCTTCTCGAGCCACTGACTTCCAAAGAATCGGTGACAATCGGCAAGCTTCTCATGCGCGGACTCGACAGCTCGACGCCTTCAGTTCTGGCGACCGTGCTCGAGAGCAGCGGCGATACTAAGACGGGAGCACACGCGCTGTTCGCCGGTGAGGAGGTGCACGATTTCAAATGGAATAACCGCGCGTTGCTCGAAAAAGCCAAGGCAGATCGAGACGCAGCCTTCACCGGGTCACGGCGCGGATTAGCGCGGGAGTACGATGACGTCGCGATAGGCTTCGAGGTCATTGTCCCCTCAGTCGAGCTGTTGATTTGCGGCAGCGGTCCGGACGTCGTCCCGCTGGTACAGATCGCGAGCCAGTTAGATTGGAAACTAACTGTAGCCGACCACCGCGCAGTCGATAAAGAGCACGCCGAGAGGTTCCCCCAGGCGCGCGTCATAGAGTGTGAAAACCCGCGAAAGCTCCATGACGCGACAACAATCTCCCCCTACACGGCAGCGGTGGTGATGTCGCACAACTACGCCCGCGATCTCGATTACGTTCGCTCCCTCCTCGGGTCTCACGCCGCTTATATCGGCGTGCTCGGTCCCCGCGCACGCACGGAGAGAATGTTCGCCGACATTGCATCAGCCGGCGAATCGATTTCTCGAGGGGAACGAATTCATTCACCTGTTGGACTCGACCTGGGCGGCGACGGTCCCGAGCGAATCGCATTGTCAATCGTCGCCGAGGTTGCAGCTGTGATCGCAAAAAGATCGGGCGGGCATTTGCGAGACTCGAGAGGTCCACTGCATTCAGCCCCAGCGAGAGAGGTTGCTGAAAAACCCTGAAAGAATCGCGGCAGTCATTCTTGCTGCCGGAGGATCCGCACGATTCGGAACGCCAAAGCAGCTGTTGACGCACTACGGTGAGACCCTCGTTCAACGCGCTGCTCGAATCGCAATTGAGGCAGGACTCGATCCCGTCATCGTCGTGCTCGGCGCGTATGCATCGTCGATCGAGATGTTTCTCTCTGGATTCGATCGACTGACAATCGTCACCAATGCGGATTGGCAGACCGGTCAGGCATCATCACTGCGCGCCGGGATCAACCAGGCCTTGGAAATGGATAGTGACGCAGCATTGATTCTTCTCGCCGATCAACCGCTTGTCGACGAAACTTCGATCAAGGCAATCGTCGACGCCTTCAACAGGGAAAATGCAGCTGTCGCGTCGACTTATTCCGGCGTGTTAGGTGCACCCGCATTGTTCCCAAAGCGTTATTTCGCAAGCCTTCGAGAGCTCGACGGCGATCACGGCGCGGGCGCGTGGCTTCGCGCAAATCGTGACAAAGTCACCACAGTAAGGATGGATGAAGCTGCCCTCGACATCGACACCCCCGATGATTTGAAGCATCTTCCGCGCGAATAGACATGGAAAGCTTCACAACTACTATCGCGCTCATCGGGATTGTCATTCTCGCTGCATCACTCCTTTCCGGAGTGCTCGAGAAAAGCGGTCTGCCGGTTGTTGCAGTTTTCCTCGCAGTCGGCGCATTGCTCGGACCATATGGTCTGGGGTACGTCGATATCGGATTTCATTCCCCTGCGCTCCACGCCATCGCGATGCTCGCACTCGCGCTCGTGCTGTTCAGCGACTCAGTCACGATCGATGTCTCTGAAGTAAAGCGGAGGAAATCGCTGCTGTGGAGGCTGCTTGGTCCGGGGACAATCGTGCCCGCTGCACTTGTTGCACTGTCCGCGCGATTTCTCCTCGATGTTTCATGGCCGGTCTCCGCGATACTCGGTGCTGCGCTCGCGTCGACAGATCCGGTGCTGCTGCGAAGTTTGCTCAGATTCCGCGGGTTCCCGGCAGTGCCGAGAATTGCGCTGAGAATCGAGACTGGAATGAACGATGTGGTGCTTCTCCCGATCGTCGTTCTTTCGATCATCGCGATCAATGGACACACTGCCAGCGCGTTCGTACGAAGCATCGTTGGACTCCTGCTGCTGGGACCAGCGCTCGGCGCTCTGGTTGGATGGCTCGGAATCGTTCTGCTTCAGCACATCCGCGACCGATTCACAGTAAGGCATGACTACGAGTCGCTCTATGCGATTGGACTCGCGCTCAGCGCATTCGCCCTCGCAGAAAGTGTCGGCGGCAGCGGATTTCTTGCGGCGTTCGCAGCCGGACTCATGGTAAGCTGGCAGGACGTCGAGTTGTGCGACTGCTTCCTCGAATATGGAGAAGCAACCGCCGAGATGCTGTTGCTTCTCACTTTCGTTGCGCTGGGCACGTCGTTGATCTGGACCGGTTTTACCGTCGTCGATTTTCCGACGATTGTTTTCGCTCTTGTCGCGCTCGTCGCGCGTACGATTGTGTTATATCCGGTGCTCACTCGCGCTCACGTCACCGGCAGAGACAGGCGCCTGATCGCTCTGTTCGGGGCGCGCGGCTTGAGCTCCCTGCTTCTCATACTGTTGCCGGTATTCGCGAACGTTCCGGGAGCTGAGCGGCTCTTTTCGATTACGAGCCTTGTTGTCATGTCGTCTGTTGTGCTCCATGGCGGCGGAATCGCGTACTTCCTGCGGCGAAACGCCATCACAGAGCCAGTGGTCCAGCGGGCAGCAGTTCCTGTTATCGAGGAAGCGCGTGCAGACATACCCGACCGCATCACAATCGAAGAAGTAAGAAAACTTCAAGCCGCGGGTGAAGAGGTGATGATCCTCGATGCGCGCGCTGACAGGAATCGCAGGAACTCCGAAACGCAGGCAGCGGGTTCCATTCGCGTTCATCCGCACGAGCCCGTGCAGGATGCAAAAGCACTGAAGCTTTCGCAGCGCGCGACGCTTGTGGTTTACTGTGCTTGAATTGACGAAGCCACCAGCGCCCGTGCGGCGCTCTCACTCAGAAAGGCAGGCTGGCCGAAAGCCCGCGCATTGATCGGCGGATGGCGTGCATGGGAGGATTCAGGCATGCCGGTTGAGCCGAAAGTGGGCGAATGAGCGACGCTCAACATCCTCATGGATTCGCGCGCGCGAAATTTCTCGCGTTCAGAAAGAAGCAGAAGAAGTCGCCGCCTCTCAAGCAGCAAATCGTAAAAGCGCGTGGTCTCGACTTCGCTGTCTATACGAGTCCGGCCGTTGAAGGACAGCTGCCGCTTTTATGTATCAACGGCGGACTTCATTTCGGGCATGAGGTCCTGTGGCCGGCACTCGCACCCCTCGCGCACAATCGCAGGCTGATCTTCTTCGATCAGCGCGGTCGTGGAAAGTCGCAGTCTCCACCGGCAGCCAGGTCATCGCGAATCGAATTCGATGCCGGCGATGCGATTGCCATTCGCGAAGCGCTCGGAATCACTCGATGGAATTTGCTTGGTCATTCATGGGGCGGCGGGATCGCCATGCTCGCCGCTGCAAACGATCACGATGGAGTCAATCGCCTTGTGCTGGTTGATGCCGTTGGGCCAACGAGTGAATGGCTCTCTCATCTTCATCAGGCTGCGCTGAATCGTCTCACCGATGAAAAGCGGGAAACCCTCGCTCAGCTCGACCCGACTGCACTTCATGTCGACGACATCGAAGCGCATGCCGCTTACACTTCTGCTTTGTATCCCGCCTGGTTCGCCGATCGAGATTTCGCAGCGATATTTTCATCGCCAAAGGCGAACAGCGGTACAGGTGCGGCTGTTGCTGCGCGGTTGAGGCGCGAAGGGTATGACTGGAGAGAGCGAATCGCTTCAATACGCGCGCCGACACTCGTCCTGCATGGTGATCACGATCTGCTCGACGTAACTGTCGCAGAATCGATTGCGCATCTGATTCCCGGCTCGACTCTTTCGATCATTCATCGCGCGGGACACATGCCTTTCTGGGAAGCACCTGAAGAATTCTTTGCGCAGGTGGAAGATTTCTTGCACCCGCGCGCGTCATGACTTCGACGGCAAATTCCAAAGACGATGTTTTCGACGTTGCAATAGTAGGCGGTGGACCAGCGGGTCTCACGGCTGCACTGTGGATCGCGCGCTATCTGCATTCAGTTGTGCTGATCGACTCTGGTGATCCGCGCAACTGGGAAACGCGCGGCATTAACGGATTTCTTGGCTCACAAGGGATAAGGTCGCCCGATCTGCGGGCGAAGGGACGCGCTGATGCAGAAAAATTTGGCGCTGTCATCGTCGACGATGAAGTGACTAAAGTGCGAAATACGAACAGCGAGCACTTCGTACTCGACCTGAGGCGAGGAAGGACCATCGAGGCGAACAGGCTTCTCCTCGCGATTGGAATCAAGGACATCTGGCCGCCAATCAAGGGTCTCCTCGACTGCTATGGCGAGACTGCGCACGTATGTCCCGACTGCGACGGTTATGAATCGCGCAACTGTAAGACTGTCGTTATCGGATCAGGAAGAAAATGCGTGGGCATGGCGCTCGCGCTCACGACGTGGACTGACAAGATCGTCATCTGCACCAATGGCGAGCCTCCGAACATCGAGAAGAAGCATCTCGACCAGCTGAAGAAGCTGAACATTCCGGTGCTCGCCGAAAAAGTGAATTACATCTCGTCAAATGAAGGCGATATCAAGTGCATCAATCTCGACGGAGGAATGGCGCTGGACTGCGAGCGGCTGTACTTCGCGATTGGGCAATATCCCGCGGATGATCTTGGCGCTCAGCTCAAATGCGATCGTGATGAGTTCGGTCTCATCAAGATCGACGAGCACTATCACACGTCGGTGAAGAACGTATTCGCTGCCGGCGATATTGTCGGTGGCGCTCAGCTCGCGATTGCAGCGGCATCAGATGGCGCAATTTCAGCCGTCGCAATTCACGCTTCGCTGGTTCCTGACTCGAGAAAGCTCGACTAGGGATTACCAGCGAAGCGTGATGTTCTGCTCCTTCTGCTTTCTGAGAATCTGCAGCAGCACCTGGCGAGTCCGTGCCATCTGCGCCGCTTCCATGAATCGGATGAGCTGGCCGGGATTCTGCGCGAGCTCATTCTCGATCTTGATGACGACATCGCCGCTTCGAAGACCCGACTTCGCGGCAATCGACGGCTCAGTGACATTGACGACGAGTATTCCGTCGCCCTTGACGTTTGCGAAATCACGCAGCCCGTCGTTCAGCTGAGTCAACTCGGCGCCGGCAATCGCGACAATAGTTGGCCCCGTTCCAAACACTAGCGGAGCGATCGAAACCGGCGGTGGCGCAGGGATGCGAGTGCCTGCCGGCAGCATGACACGTTCGGTCGCAGCGCGCCGATCACCAGACGGCAGCGGCTCAATGATCGAAACCTGAATTCGGCCCGACGTGCCCGCGGGCCGTTCTGCAACAGTCATTGCGACCTTCTTCGAAACGTTGTCGCGCTTGTAGCGGAACACAACTTTCTGTCCCGGCACGAGCAGGGTGTTCATCGGAATTGGATTCCGCTTGAAGTCCTGCGCATTGATGGAGATCAGAATATCACCTGCCATCAATCCAGCCTTCTCGGCCGGTGACCCGGGATCGATCGATTCGATAACGGGATAATCGCTGAACACCAGAGCGCCGCGCTCATTGGTCTCACCGATTCCAGTCGTGATGAGAACACCGAGCCAGCCTTTCGGCGGTGCTTTTTGCGCATGCGCCGTCATCGGCGCCGTCGCAAGAAGAGCTGCAAGTCCAAAGGAACGTATCAAACGCATATCCTGCATCCTAGAATCGACTGAGACTTACGCCTTCGGGACGCAAGGTCGTTCCCAGCTGGCGGAGAGTTGCCTCACGCGCTGAAACAGTCGTGAGGTAATACTGATTGATCACCGGATCCTGAGGCGCTTCCTTGAGTGCGCCGCGAATTTCCGACATTACGCCATCGAGTGCAGCGAGGCGCGTGCGATACTGTGACGGACTCGACGGCATCGGAACTTCGGTGTTGCTTGCCGACAGGTACGCCGAAGCGCGCTGATATTCTTCGCCGGCGCGGTTGAGTGCATCCCACGCTTCTTCAGGCGACTTGAACTGTGACTCGTTCGATGACGCGAGCGAAGTGTTCTGCGTTTGCGCCGACGCGGCACTCTCGGTTTGCGCGACGGTATCGGTTTTATTCGGCACTACCGGAGCCCCGGCCGACGCGCGACCGATCGCCGCGCCTCCGACTGCGAGTGCTAATCCGGCTGCGACCTGCATCCATCGTCTCGAAGATCCGAACCGCGACGTGACCGGCTCACGAATCAGTCCTTCGGCTTTGAGTCTGACGGAAAGCGAGTCCCAGTCCGTCAGTGGGGGCGCACCGCGCTCGCGCTCGCGAGCGACCATCTCATCCAATGCGTTTTCAGACAGGGGCATGTGACATTCCATTGCCGGCTCTCGTTTCATCGACCAGGTGCGCCAGCAGCCGGCGGAGCTTGGCGCGTGCCTTGAACAATTGCGATTTCGATCCGCCCGACGTTATGCCGAGCTCTCTTCCTATTTCATCGTGCGTGTAGCCTTCGATGTCGTGCAGCACGAAAACCATTCTCGCGCCCGGTGAAAGCTTTCCCATTGCTTCGTCTATCGATTCCGCGAGGAACGTCCGGTCACTGTCGCCTTCGACAAATGCGCTGTCGTCCTCGATGTCAGTTTCCAGCTTTGCGATCCGCTTGATCTTGCGCAGTGCATTGAGAGTGCGGTTGACGGCGATGCGGTGTGCCCAGGTTCCGAACTGAGATTCCCCGCGGTATCCGGGCAGCGCTCTGAAGATCTGGATCCACACTTCCTGCGCGATGTCGGCGGCTACGTCGTGGTCGCCGCAAAGCCTGCGGACAACCGCGTCGATGTGCGCCGAGTGCCGCAGCCAAAGCTGCCGCATCGCCGCTTCATCGCCTTTCATGGCGCGCTGAAGTGTGATTTGATCGGTCTGCATCCCGTCGATGAAATTAGTAACCCCGGACCATGGGATGGTTGCTTTAATCCAGGGCCGTTTTGACCCAGACGGTTATGGGAGGGCGGGTTATGAGTGACCGGTTTTGAGTTTCGAGTTTCCAGTTAAACCGGGAACTCGTTCACCCGGAACTGGCAACCCATAACCCGCCCTCCCATAACCGTCTGGGTGAGCATTCGAAAAACACTTGAATTACTGAAAAAACTCTATGTCTAAACTCGTACTGTGTATTACAATGGGACCCCGTGACGACAGCAGCTAAAGGTCGTCACCTCTATAGAAGTGGTCCCCGGCCGGAACAAGGCCGATCAGTTGCAGTACTAGCTGTAAGAAGGAGTTGGAAATTTGCTGAAGGTAATCGTGACCGCCCTTACGCTTGCACACGGTAATGACGGTTTGCCGTCCAAGGCTCCAGATGCTGTCGGTATGTCAGCGTCACGGCTCGAGTCTATCGACCGGGTGGTTCAGCGCGGCATCAAAGCCGGCGGGTACCCGGGCGCGGCGGTTGTGGTCGGCCGCAAGGGCGCAGCCGTGTGGCAGAAGGGCTTCGGCAACCTCTCCTGGTCACAGGTCTCAGGCGCAGTCGACCCAGACCGCACCATCTACGACGTAGCCTCCCTCAGCAAAGTCATCGGTACCACCACCGCGGTGATGGTTCTTTATGACGAAAAGAAGATCGACCTCGATGCGCCGGTCTTCCGCTATCTCCCTGCGTTCTCCGGCGGACTCAAGGACGAAGTAACTGTGCGCGAGCTGCTCACGCACCGCTCCGGTCTTCCCGCCGGCCGCGATCTGTGGCGCAAAGCGAGAAGTCCGCAGGAAGCACGCGACATGGTCCTCGAAACTCCGCTCGAGTATCGCCCCAACTCCGCCTACATCTACTCCGACCTGGGCGCCGATGTCCTAGGCATGATCGTCGAAGAGGTTTCGGGTCAGCGTCTCGACCAGTTCCTGTCGGATCGCGTGTTTGGCCCGCTGGGAATGCACGACACTTTCTATCGTCCGTCTGATTCACTTCGCTATCGAATTGCTCCCACCGAAGTGACCCCGCCGCGCGGCTATCCGCTTCGTGGCGAAGTCCACGATGAGAACGCATACGCACTCGGCGGAATTGCGGGGCATGCGGGTTTGTTCAGCACTGCATCTGACCTTTCGATTTTCGCGCAGATGATGCTGAACGGCGGCTCGTACGACGGCGTTCAGATCATTTCCGATTCGACTGTCGCTTTGTTCACGAAACGCACCGCAGGTCATCGTGCACTCGGGTGGGATACAGCCGACGGCGATTACGGATCGGGCAAGTATCTCACTGAGCGTGCATACGGCCACACCGGATTTACGGGCACGTCGATCTGGATCGATCCGGATCGTGAGATGTTCGTTGTGCTGCTGACCAATCGTGTGCACGCCGCAAAGGCTCAGCGTCCGGCCAAGATCATCGCTGACGTTCGCTCGGATCTCTCTGACGCAGCGGTGCTCGCAGTCATGGATGGGCCGACGCCGGTTCTTGCAATGCCTGTCGCGTTCCGCGCTGACGCGGAGCTCGGCTGGACGAACCCCAAGCCGGTTCGCTGCACCAAGGCGATGCGCGCACGCAGTGCACGCAGCAAGAGGACTAGAGTTCGATGCGCGAGCGTGTCGACAAAGAAATCGAAGTCGGTCCGCTCAAAGTCTTCCAGGTCGAAGTCGACAGCGAAGCACTCGTCGAGCACTTCCCGCAGCAAGGCATCGGCTAAAAAGTCGACGGCAAAGAAACACGTTACGAAGTCTTCGCACTAGTCGAAAGCCCGCTAGTATTAAAGGATGAGCGATCATCCTGATACAGCTGCCGCGGCGGTCACTCCACATTCTCCGAGCGACGATCGTCCAACAATCGTGGACGACAGCATCGCTGAGGACCGCGCGATTCCTCTGAGTGTTGCGACCGGTGAAGAGAGCACTGACACGCCCGGCGTTGTCAGCGAGGATCAGGTCAAGCTTGCACTGAGGCGCGTGAAGGATCCCGACCTCAATCTCAATATTCTCGATCTCGGTCTTGTTTATGGAATCGAGGTGAAGGGAGCGAAAGTAAAGGTCGACATGACGCTCACATCTCCCGGTTGCCCATCGGGACCTGAAATCATGATGAACGCAGAGCAGGAGATTAAATCGCTGCCTGGTGTTGAGAGTGTGGAGATGAATCTTGTGTGGATGCCGTTCTGGACTCCGGAGAAGATGGAGCCTCGCGTGAGGGCGTACCTCGGGTTCTAAAGCTTTGCCCGATGTCGCTTGATAAAATCGGAAACAGCGCGAGGAACGAACATGTTGTCGGCGATGGCAGCGATTTCCTCCGCTTCACGCCAGTCAGCTTCAAGCTGAGCTAACTCTCCTTCCATTGCAGCTCTCTCAGATTCCTCGTGAGCTGCCATTTCAAATGCAAGACGAAGATGCGCGGGGAATCCGCGAAGGTCAGAGTACTTGTGGCCCGGACTTGTTCCAAAATCGCGGGCGCGGAGGAAATATTGCTGAGCCGATCCGGCATCCTCGATTTCCTTCACAGCCATTTTCACACTTGCGGGAGTGCCTCCGTTTTCATTGATAGCCGGGGCAACGAGGTGAGCAATGTGAAGCGCTTCCTTTGCTCGATAAATCTGACGCCTTCCATCCAGATAAAAGCTGAGCGCCCAGTAAGGTTCATCAGCTGATGGAATTATGCGAACGTACACTTTCTGATCGTTGCTGATATCCTGTCGGAGATTGCTGCGAGCAATATCCCGGATCCTCTTTCTCGCCAGGCCGAGATCATGTTTGCGCGTCAGTAGCCGTTGAAACACGGTGAAACCCGGAATCACGCCTGCCATCGAAGCGCCTCCAAGCAGGATTATTCCAGTTGTGGCGGCCGCACTGAGTCCGATGGCGGCATACATCATCCTGCGTCGATGCTCGAGATACTTGCCGTATCGCCATGCAGCAAACTCAGGCCTTAACGGCTCGCCAATTCTTATGAGATCGGTTCCTTCCTTTATTCGCGCGAAACCGATCTGATCTGTAGAGCTTCGAAGAATCGTTCCGCGAAACTGGCGCTCGCAGTCTTCGATTGCCTCCCATCGTTCCTCGATCGGAGTGAGATTCCACCGGCCGCACTTCACACATACCGCCCACAATCGTCCCTTCGATGAGTCGAATGCGAGACGACGGCCAACCGGAAAATTCTCTATCGCCTCGTTCTGTCCGAGAGATGAATGACAGAAGATGCAGGTCGAGTACAACCGGACTTACCGCAGTGTTTTGATAAAGTCGTCGCCCATTTCTGCAATCTGCCAGCGCCTGAGTCCTGGCACATCATCCAGATCACCAACCTTTGCAGGCTTCTTCCGCGCAATTGCCTCGAGTCGCTCGCGCGAGCAAAGCACGCCAGGATCCAGGTTCAATCGTGAAGCATGAGCGTCGCGCACTGTCTTGAGCTTTGTCACACGCGCGTCGAAATCGTCTTCACGGTCCCATCGCTGTGATCGCGGAAACCGCGGCAGATCCCCCTCGGCAACTTCGAGTCCGCGCTGCACCGCCTCGAGAATCGCGTGAGCACCGCGGTCGAGAATTCCTCGCGGCATTCCTTTGAGCGTGGAGAGCTCGCGAACTGTACGCGGCGCAGTACGTGCAATTTCGAGCAGCACTTCATTGCCCATCACACGAAACGTCGCCCTGTCAACTTCCTTTGCAACCGAATCACGCCAGGGAACAAGCTCCCGCAGGAGAGCCAGCTCGCGGCGAGTGAGATCCCGCGCTCCCTTGATGCGGAGAAATGAGAGCGATGCATCGTCATCCTCCCACTTCGTTCCTTCGAGTCGCTCGAATTCCTCACGCGCCCAAGCCCACCGGCCCTGTTTTTCGAGCTTCGACTTCAGCTCGTCCCGCAGATCGAGCAGGTACTTCGTATCCTGCGCTGCGTAATCGAGCATTCCCTGCGTCAACGGTCGAAGAGACCAGTCAGCGCGCTGATGCTTCTTGTCGAGCTTCACTCCAAAGAACTGCTCGAGCAGCGCAGCCAGTCCGAATGCCTTGATGCCAAGAAGCTGTGCAGCGATGCGCGTGTCGAAGATCCGGTTGACGTGCCATCCATAATCCTGATGCAGAAGCCTCAGGTCATAATCGGCATCGTGAAATACCACCTCGACATCGGGATCCTGAAGAATGTTGCCCAATGCTTCCGGCATTCCGATCGGAAGTGGATCGATGATCGCACTCCGCTCGCGCGTGGTTATCTGCAGCAGATAGATTCGGTCGATGAACCGGTGGAAGCTCGCTCCCTCAGTGTCGACTGCGATTTCGCGCACGCCCGAGATGTCGGCGAGAAAGTCATCCGCCGCCTGCCGCGTATCTATGTATAGAAGGGCCTCTGAATCTGAAATCGCCATTCAGCCAATTTAGCGTGTCACTCAAGTGCCGATGCAGAAGATTTTCTTTCCACTTTACGATCGTTTCCCCGGCCTCCGCAACATCCCGCGAGTCGAGCTCTGCTCACTCCCATCGCCTGTGCAATCGCTCGCGCATATCCTGCCGAATCTCTGGATAAAGCGCGACGACATGAACGCCCCGCAATGCGGCGGCAACAAGGTACGCGCGCTCGAATTCCTCCTCGGCGGACTCAATCCCGGCGATTCAGTCATTACGGTAGGGGGAACGGGCTCGACACACATTCTGGCCACAGCGCTGCACGCGGCTCGTATTGGTGTTTCCACTTACGCATTGCGGTGGCGACATGAGATGAATCCGGTCGCAACCGAAGTGTCATCGAGAATCGAAACGCTGATCGACCGTCCGACTGTCCACCTCACCCCTGTTCTACCCATCGCTCGCGCGAGATTGAGAGCGATGCGAGGGAAAGCGCGATACATCCCGGTCGGCGGAAGTGTGCCCCTGGGAGTGCTCGGTCACGTGAACGCCGCCCTTGAGCTCGTGCAGCAGATCGAAGCGGGTGAAATGCCTCAACCCTCGAGAGTCATCCTTCCAATGGGGACGGGCGGCACTGCCGCGGGTCTGCTGCTCGGCTTCGCCGTCGCCGGGCTCGACATCGAAGTTGTGGGTGTGAGAACTGGGCCGAGAATGTTCGCCAATAAACGTGCGGTCTTAACGCTCGCCAGACGCACTGCTCGCCTGATTGGCACGATCTGTGGAGAACGAATACCTGCATTCAATCCGGATCGGCTCCGCGTAATTCACACTGCGTACGGCGGAGCGTATGGACGTCCGGTTGAAGGGGCGGCGCGAGCCGCGTTCGACCTTCATGAGGCAATGGGAATTCGTCTGGATGACACTTATACGGCAAAAGCCTGGATTGGAACCGTGAAGGAGCGAGATCGATCACCGGGTGCTCTTCTGTATTGGTTTACTTTTGACGCATCATGTCTGACGAGCTGACAATCCACATCTACCCCGGCGACTGCGACACGGCAGGTCACGTGAATCACGCCGTGATGCTCACACTTCTCGAGCGCGCCCGATGGGCGGCACTCGAGAAGCACATGCCTTTCGAGGATTACATTCGCCGGTCACAGTGGGCCGTTGTTCGCCACGTGGACGTATCCTATAGTAGTCCTGCAGTGCCCGGCGATGATTTCATCGTCACCACGGGACTGGCCTCGATCGGAAACACCAGCTTCACCGTGAATCAGATTGCACGGAACCAGAACGGCGCAAAAGTCTGTGAGGCAAAGATTGTCTATGTGACGCTCACTTCCGAAGGTCGGCCAATGCCGGTTCCGGAAGAGTGGCGCGCAATATTCTCTCCGTGGGAAGGCGATGCAACACCATCTTGATCTGCCGAGCGAGGTAAGTCCTGAAGAGCCTGTGCCGATGCCGCTGCCGCAGGTCAGCGAAGCGGAGCTCTCACCTTCCGCGCGCGTTGGCGCTTTTCTCTTCAAGAATCGCGGATGGCTGCCAATTCTCTTTCTTGGAGTTCCGCTCGTTGCGCGGGGTGACACCGCTGGAGCGCGCTGGGCAGTCGGCGGATTTCTCCTCGTCGCCGGCGAGCTGTTCAGACTTGCAGGAGTTGCTGCAGCAGGTACTACAACGCGCCGACGCTCACGAAACGTTCAGCGGCTTGTCACTTACGGAATTTTTTCGTACACGCGAAATCCGCTCTACATCGGAAATTTTCTCGTGTGGATTGGCTTCTGCGTGATCTCTGGAGTGCTGTGGTTTCTTCCTTTCGCAGTGCTGATCTTCGCTGCGGAATACAGCCTGATCGTGCGGTACGAAGAGGGTGTGCTCGAGTCGATTTTTGGAAGGCAGTATCTCGATTACAAGAACTGCGTGCCGCGGTGGCTCCCGAAAAAACCGGATGAGCCCGAGCGCGGCGAGCACGACTGGCGCCAGGCCTTTAAAAGCGAAATCAGCACCTTCATTCAATATGCGGTGCTGATCGTCGCCTTCCTCATCAAGGGTTACTTCACCGGCAGATAGCTATCTGTTCGGCCGGCCCGGTGGATCGGGACTCTTGAACACATCGCGGTTGATCTGGATGTACTGCTTGAGATTCGCGGGTACGTCCTCTTCCGGAAAAATTGCGGTCACCGGACACTCCGGCTCGCATGCTCCGCAATCGATGCATTCATCGGGATGTATGTAGAGCTGCTCGGGTCCTTCGTAAATGCAGTCGACAGGACACACATCTACACAGGCTCTATCCTTTGTATCCTTGCAGGCTTCGGTTATGACGTAGGGCATCGATGAATTGTGGGTGCAGTGAGACTTATGCGAAAAATAGACCCCGCAGGATAGATATCAACGGCGCGGCCGCTCACTTCATTTTCACCGAGCCGTAGAGAACCATGATTCCGATCAGGATCACAGTGCCGAGCATGAGCAGCGCCATTCTTCTGCGCATTGACGACACCGCTTCCCACACATCTTCGTCAAAGTAGAAAAGGCCGGGTGCGGCTTCGCGAATTACCGCGCGCTTCTTCAGTCTTCGAACGGCCATGGTCTCATCGAGGTGAATCGCCTCGAGCGACATTGCGGTAGCGGGAGAAATTGCGCCTGCGTCACGGAATGCATCGCGCACATCACGCTCCTTCCGTCTCATCACTGCCACTGCAGCCGCTGCGCCCACGATCAGTCTCCCGGAAGATCAGGCTCCAAGATAGGTGTCGCGCGTTCGAGCGCCAGCCACAAGCACAATCACGACGCTCAGGTGTATGGATACCAGGCCGTCAGGTGACGGCCGCTGAGTGACACGACATTACGGAGACGACCATGAGAAAGGTAAGGTTAGTGAGCTTCGCGCTCGCGTCCCTCGCCATTCTTTCAAGCTGCACTGCGCTGGATTCCATTACGAGCGCGGGAAGAGTGAGAGGTACATATCAGCTGTGGACGGTGAACGGGAGCTATGTCCCGGCCGTGGTATATCAGGAGCCCGGGTATCGACTGGAAGTCATCGATGCGGCATTCACGCTCGAGGACGACGGCAGCTACTCGGAAGCAGGAATCGTTCGTGAGACAATCAATGGACAGACGACTACCCGCTCGAGCTCGAGCTATGGGTATTACGACGAGTACAATGGTGAGATCACGTTCGATGAGAGCTCAGGCCGCCGCTACTATGGATCTGTAAACGGCAACACCCTGATCATAGATGACCAGGGTGTGCAAATGAGCTACAGGCGCAACTAGAGTCTGTCAGGCAACGGCGGGGGAAGCGGCAGCGAATTTCGCCGACGCTTTCCTCGGCCCCCTCCTGAACGGACGAAGAAGAACATCGAGCTCGTTGCGAACGCGATCGCGATAATCGCCTTCTCCGGTCACAGTCCACGTCAAGAGCGTGCCCATCACGAGTGAGTAGATGGTCCGCGCCAGCTGTGTGGTGTCGACATAGCTCTCTGCGAGCTCGCCTTCGGCGACTGCTTCATCGAGCATGCGCTTGAACCCTTCGACGGCCTTTCTCGAATTTTCGGCAGCGAGTGCGCGGAAATCGGGATCGCCAAGGTCGGAGAGATAAAACGCGATCATGTGAGCGAGTGCACCCGGCTCACCGAGCGGAGCGCGCTCGACTGCCGCGGTGAATATCGCCTCGAGGGGCGAAGTGTCAGTGCTGATTGCGCTCTCGAATCTTTCGTCGAAGCCTTCAGTGGCAAACTTCAGGACGGAGAGCATGAGGTCGCGCTTCGAGCCGAAGCGCTGAACGAGAGTTGCGGCTGATAATCCGGCTTCTTCACCTACATCCGCAAGCGTGAGGCGCTCAGGGCCGATGCGGCCGAGGACTGTCACTGCTGCTTCGAGAATGGTGGAGTCGTCTACTGTTCGTGGGCGAGGAGACATAGTAGATAAACCAATTGTAATTAGTGACTTACGATGGCGAACGCGAGTTTGGAAGCGCCGTCACTCCACTTTGTGAACGAAAGGTACCCCGTGATACAGTAAAAGTCCTGCAACGATTTTGTTTCAGCGCTTCCAGGGCGGTAGATCGCCCTTTTTGCGCGGTAAGTCAGGATTTTCTCTGTAGAAGGTCGCCGTTCTTCCAATGACCTGTACAACTTCGGACGCTGTGGATGTGGCGAGGTTTCCAGCGGCATCCTTAGGCTTCACATCGCTTCCCTTGGCGAGCTTCACTTTCACGAGCTCTCTTGTTCTGAGAGCGTCATCGAGCGTCGAAACCACCGCAGGAGTGATGCCTGAATGGCCGACGTGAACTGTCGGGTCCAGATGATGAGCCTCGGATCTTAGCTCCGCCCGCTCCTTTCCCTTCATTACCGCGATTTGCCGCTTTTTGTGATGAATTGTCTCACGTCGACCGGTGTGCCGTTCCACCAGTCCTTCTGGCCTGGATCGAGGCGCATCACCTGAAAATGAAGATGAGGAGTATCGGGCGGCGCATTGCCGCTGGTTCCAACATAACCGATGACAAACCCCTGCTGAACCCTCAAACCTTCAGTAATCGAATCCGAGTAATGGTCGAGGTGCGCATAGTAATAAAGGTATCTTCGCTCGGAATCCACGAGGTATGCAGTGATTCCGCCCGCTGAGCTCTGCCGAAGGCGGAACACTTCGCCGTCGATGGCTGCAACGACTGGCGTTCCGCGAGGTGCCAGAATGTCAGTAGCTCTGTGAATGCGTCCCCCGTCGCGCGCATCGTTGAACGAATCGCGCAGATCTGCCGGCCTTACCCCCTCCACAGGCACCATCAGCGAATGCCGCTCGAAATAGTTCGCGTCAGGGCTCGCGTCAGACGGAGAGACCGGCTCGACGGGCGCGCTGGCCCTCGCACACGCTGTGGCGAGAGCCAGCGCTATGAGATACCTCTGCTTCAGACTCCTGCCAGCTCCTGCTCGCGCTCGCGTGCGAGTGCCGCGATGCCTTCTTCAATCGTTCGAGAATGATGCATTGAACAGAACTTGGGCCCGCACATGCCGCAGAATTCCGCGCTCTTGAAGTATTCGGCAGGCAGGGTCTCGTCGTGATACTCCTGCGCACGATCGGGATCGAGCGCGAGCCGGAACTGTTCCTTCCAGTCGAATGCATATCGTGCGCGTGACAATGCATCATCGCGATCGCGTGCACCCTTTCGCCCGCGTGCAACATCAGCGGCATGTGCAGCAATCTTGTACGCAATTACTCCCTCGCGCACATCATCGGCATTTGGAAGTCCGAGATGCTCTTTCGGCGTGACATAGCACAACATGTCGGAGCCGTGCCATCCGATCAGTGCAGCACCAATCGCGCTGGAGATGTGATCGTAGCCGGGAGAGATGTCGATCACGAGCGGACCAAGTGTATAGAACGGTGCTTCGTGACAGACTTTCTTTGCGCGCTTCACGTTCATCTCGATCTGGTCCATCGGAATGTGACCGGGACCTTCGATCATCACCTGAACGTCGCGCTCCCACGCACGCTTTGTCAGCTCGCCCATGGTGTCGAGCTCAGCGAACTGCGCTTTGTCCGATGCATCAGCAAGTGATCCAGGACGAAGTGAATCACCAATCGAGATCGTGACGTCGTAGTAGCGGAGAATCTCCAGCACTTCGTCGAAATGCTCGTAGAGGGGATTCTGCTTTCGATGATGCATCATCCATACTGCATGCAGTGACCCACCGCGACTGACAATCCCGGTGGTGCGACCATGCACGAGGGGCAGATGCTCGATGAGGATCGCAGCGTGGATGGTCATGTAATCCACGCCCTGCTTTGCCTGATGCTCGATCATGTCGAGGAGATCCTGCGCGGTCAGCTCCTCGAGCTGCTTTTCCTGCTGCACGGCCTGATAGATCGGAACAGTTCCAATCGGGACAGGCGAGGTGTCGATGATTGCCTGTCGAATCGCATCGATGTTGCCGCCGGTCGACAGGTCCATCACGGTATCGGCGCCGTACTTCACAGCCATGCCGAGCTTGTCGATTTCTCCGTTGATGTCGGATGAGACGGCGGAGTTTCCGATGTTCGCGTTGATCTTCACTTTGGCGACTTTGCCGATGCACATAGGCTCGAGTGCGCCTGCCAGGTGGCGAACGTTGGCGGGAATGATGAGGCGGCCGATTGCAATCTCGTCGCGCACAACTTCCGGCGACAATTCTTCGCGCTCGGCCACAAAGCGCATCGCGTCGGTTATTTCTCCCCGCCGCGCGTAGTGCATCTGCGTGCGTGCTTCCATTTTCTTGACTCCCTACGCCGGTGCTAACCGGGTCAGGTTCGGAGGGACTATCTCAGCCCGCGCTTCATCCGACTTTCGGAGGTTCCGCGAGCACCCCTGTCATTGTCCTCAATCTATCGCGATTCACTTTCGATTGCGGGCTCAGGACAACAGCGGGAGGAAGCAGGACTTCAGACTTTGCGGCCTCAGGACAAAACCACAATCGATGTACAGACGGGAGGATGGGTGAGCTTTAGACCGGGAGGATGGGTGAGCCCTGGGACGGGTTTGAATCTATTACTTCTTGCTCAATGGTCGGGGGTTCATCGGCCTTCCATTGAACTTCGTGGATAAAGGTGTCGC
>JBKPNY010000187.1:0-4904 GCA_046732835.1 Gemmatimonadota bacterium
CCTCGGTGTCGGGCATTTCGTCGGCGACGAAGCGCTCGATGAGCGAACGATCGCCTTCCGGATCCATCGGTGCATCGAGCCGCACGTCACCGGTGTTGAGCGCGGCGAGTGACTGAACTACGTCGACTGAAAGACCTGTCAGCTGCGACAGCTCTTCCGGCGTGGGCTCGCGGCGCATTTTCTGGCGAAGAATTTCCGACGCCTTGATGATGCGCGAGAGATCCGCCGTTCTATTCAGCGGGACACGCACGGTTCTTCCCTGCCGCGCGAGCGACGAGAGAATGGCCTGGCGAATCCACCATACTGCGTACGAGATGAACTTCACACCCTGGTCCGGATCGAACTTCCGGGCAGCGGTCAAGAGGCCGACGTTTCCTTCACCGATCAGGTCGATGAGCGGGAGACCCCGGTTCTGATATTTCTTCGCGACGGATATGACGAACCGCAGGTTGCGCTTAACGAGCTCCTGCAGCGCATCCTGGTCACCGGCGCGGATTTTTCGGGCAACCTCGATCTCTTCGTTTCCCTTGAGCAGCGGATAGGTGCTGACTTCATAGAGATACTGATCGAGGATGTCGCGCTCGGGCTCGCTGGGTGCGATCCCGGTCGCGGCCGCCTTTCGACGGCGCTTTACTTCAGCCATTTCTGGACACCTCGTGGTCCGTATTTCGTGTGGTGCTATTTATTAGACGCGGCAATTGTGCACCGAGTTCTCGAGAAAAAAGTCCCAAATGCAGAAAAATCATTGCGGTTGGGCGCTGCAAATTACCGGCCGTGAAGATTTTTGCTAGGGGTGTTTGTTGACTTCTTATCTACCCTCGGATATCCTTCGCGGTTCCTCGCAACAAATGTCGCAGGATGTTTTTCCGAGGAGAAATCGCTGAATTTTCTGTGTGATCGAAGTGCCGCGATGTCAGAATTCAGTATTCAGCATTGGCAGTTCGTCAGCATTCAGTATTCAGCATTGGCAGTCGGGGGTGTAGCTCAGTTGGGAGAGCGCTTGAATGGCATTCAAGAGGTCAGGGGTTCGATTCCCCTCACCTCCATACCGACTCCATAAGCGATTAAGTTTTTTGTCAGCATTTCAGCAATCAGTATTTGCTGTTGCGGGAATAGCTCAGTTGGTAGAGCACAACCTTGCCAAGGTTGGGGTCGCGGGTTCGAGTCCCGTTTCCCGCTTTTCTCGAAGTTCGGTGGTTTCGTGAACGACCGCCGGCAGGAAGTTTGGGCGGTTAGCTCAGTTGGTTAGAGCGCCACGTTGACATCGTGGAGGTCACAAGTTCGAGTCTTGTACCGCCCATCATACTCGTTTTGCAACAAGAATTACCCTGCGCAATGCGCAACGGGCGCCCGTAGCTCAATTGGATAGAGCATCGCACTACGGATGCGAAGGTTAGGGGTTCGAGTCCCTTCGGGCGCGTAAAAAAAGAAACAAAAACTGCGGCGCCATTTGGCGCCGTTCTTGTTTTCACGAAGTGCGCGTGACGGATTTATGGCATGGGCATCTTGGAATCGCATTTAAGCGCCGCAAACGTGAGCGCTCCTGCAAGAAGCGACAAAAATCCAGTGACGATGTGGTTGATGCACGCCGCGAGAACAGGAATCGCCCCGAACCATCCGAGCATCGGGATGAGAACACCCGAGATTGCAAGCACGAGCTCCTTCAGCATGTCGCAGAACGTTTTCTTGCATCGTCCCTTCCACACGATCATGAGAACGAGCCCGAGCCCGATCAGCGCGGGGCCGATGACCCAGAAGCTTGGGCAGCATGTCGTGAAGCATAAGAGCAGGTAACCTGCGCCAATTAATGCCTGCCATGTGAGCAACAGCGCCCAGCCGCACGGTTTCTTGCAGAAAATTCCCCAGAACAATCCGGCGATGGCGGCCGCGAGTCCCAAACCCGCAGCGATCCACAGCAGCGCTGTGGCCGCGGCAGGGATGCACGCTGCGAGCGCCAGCGCAACAAGCGCGAGAATCGCCGCAATCGTCATGATCACTCGAAGACCGTAACAGCCCCAGCCTTCTCCGCCGTCAGGATCATGGGGTGGAGGACCTGAGCACGCTGGAACGTTCACCGTCGAAATCGAGAATGAGGACGGCGGGCAGGAGGGATAAACTGCAGGCTCAGGGACGTACACCACCGAAACGGTGTACGTGCCGGCGTTCGAATAATCGTGACTCGCGTTCGGGCCGGAATTGGTAACCGTAGTTGTATCGCCGAAATCCCAGGTGTAGTCGCCCGATGCCAGCGCTGGGTCAGTGATCGCGCTGAAGTTATATGTTGCCGACCGTTGCGCCCCGTCGGCGCATTCCATGTCCTCGAGATTTGCGGAAATGTTCGTGACAATCGGGCAGCAGCGTGGAACCGTCACAGCAATCGTCGTTGTGCTGCATGGAGTGATGCCAGGACAGATTGCGGTCACCGCGACCGCGTAAGTATTCGGCGCGGTGTAGACGTGCGATACGGACGGAATCGTGGTGACCTGGTTCATGCCATCGCCGAATGCCCAGAGGAAAGAGCATCCGCTCAGCGCCGGCACGAGTGTCCCGGTGAATGTGACAGTAGCACCGGTAGCACCGGCGCATCCGCTGACAGCAGCCGTTAGCCCAGCCACAGTCGGGCAGCCACCGCATACAGGGATCGTAACTACGGTCGTATCCTTGGTTACGCAGGGATTGCCACTCTGCCCGGGGCAAGTAACAATCACAGCTGCTGTAAAGTTTCCGGATATGGTATAAGTGTGTGTAACTGTCGGAACGCTCGTCGTAACGGCAGGTGATCCGTCGCCGAACGTCCAGCTGTAACTGCATCCACTCGTCGCCGGTGTGAGCGTTACTGATAGAACTGCCGTGGCGCTTGCTCCCGCGCCGACACAACCATCGACTGCGACTGTGAAGCTTGCGATCTTCGGACACGGCGCGGGCGGCTGACACCGCAGAGGAATCGTGGTGGTCGCCTCACACGCTCCATCGGTGCACGTGGCAGTGACAGTTATCGGTTTATCGCACGCGCAGGTAACGTTCCCGCTGAACGTCACAGTCCAATTGCCTGAGCTGTCGACGGATGCCAGCACCGAAGTGGCTCCGTTCCCGCAGTCGATGGTGACTTTTAGTTCACCAGTGGCACAGCCGGTCGCGGTACCCGCGACAACAATCGACGTCGGGAGTGTTGCGTTCGCTGGAAGAATCCCAACGACAGATGTGATTGTAATAGTGCAGGCCATGATCGCGAGCTCGTAACGGGAAACGAGATGTCGAGACCGTGCAACGAGTCAACTTGTCGCTGCTGGTGACGCTCCACAAGAGCGGAGTGCCGTGCTTCTCTTTTTCGCTAATGCCCTGCGGATCGCGCACTGTCCACGAGCGTATGGAATTCCGGCGTCCAGCGAAGCACTTCATAGTTCGGATCGAGAATGAGCTCGCTGACTTTGAAGCCAATCGGGAAATCGAGCACTACACTCCCGCCGAGAATCTCGACGGATTGTATCATCCGTTCCCCGGATGTCCCTCGAGCTTCGACCTTAAGTGTGACGCGGTAATAAGGCGCAGGCTGCGTGATGTTCACATGAACGGTGTCGTTCTCCTGCTTCCATATCATATGAAAGTCAGGTGCGCCCGCACGGTCGAGCCACTGCGTGAAGAACCAGTCCATGTTCCTGCCTGACTCCTTCGTGACAGCATCGCGAAACCGATTCCACGTGATGGTCTGTGCAGGGCGCCTGCCTGTCAGCCCGCGCATCAGCTGTCGAAAACGTTCTTGTCCCATTTCGCGTGCGAGCATGTCGAAGACAAAAGAGCCTTTGTTGTAGGCGAGATTCCGCTGGTTGATGCCCGAAGTCATCGTCGCCAATGGTTGATCGGCGCCCGCACCGACCAGGCGGAAATAAGCGGATGCGCTGTATATCGGATCGAATTCGTAGCCAATGGTTCGCATCCTCTTCGCTGCAGCATCGCCGTCGAGTGTCTCGACTATTCGCATCCCTCCATATTCGGCCAGTGCTTCTTCGAGATAGAGAAATCCTGGTGGATCCCAGGTCACCGAATGCGGAAACCACTGGTGACTCATTTCGTGACCGAGCCACTCATGCTCCACTTTCACATCTGCAGGATCGAAGGCGCGGCTGTTCAGCACTAGAAATCCCAGTGGGCTGAATGCGTTGAATCCCGACTCGATCGCGACTGCCCTTGGAACTTCAACAAGAGACATCTCATCGAACACGTAAGGGCCGAATTCACGGCTGAGCACATCGAGCATCGACGAAACTCCGTCGAGGAAACCACCAATTGTAGTGCGCGGCTTGAGCAGCCACGCTGATATGGGCGTCGCTCCATCTCGGCGAACCACAGTGTACGGTCCCGCCGAGAAGGTGAATGCTGTGGGGAGCGATTGTGCGTAACGGAATGTGCCGCGCGCCTCCTCGCCCGCATTGCTCCGGCGCGTCCCGCCTGCAATGACTTTCCATCCATGCGGAACCTGGAACGTCAGCACTCCCGTACCAGCCGCTCCGGTGCCTTCTATTGTCGGATACCACGCGTCTCCCCACCCCGACGCGAAAGCAACATCCTGCCCGATGTGATAGATGAAGGATGTCTGCCCGCTCGCCCGATATGAAAAACGAAGTGTGACCGGCGCTCCGGCAGGAATTGGCTGACGGGGGCGAATCGTCCAGCGCACACTTCCCCGCTCTCCCGCGACTCGTTCTTTCGTGGTCGCCTGACGCTCAGTGAGCGCTGGTCCCGCGCTGACCTTTGGCTCGACAACCTCGACGTTCCAATCGCTCACCCGCTCGATGAGCATAAGTCTGAGTGAGTCGCGTACCTGATCGCTCGGCGGAATACGAATCGTGCCCGAGACATCCAGTGCGGGCTCGTCCGGGTGGATGTTCACTGCCAGTGTGTAGGCC
>JBKPNY010000188.1:0-5271 GCA_046732835.1 Gemmatimonadota bacterium
TGCTCGTCGTCGCCGGGCTGATCTTCATTAACTTCAGACCGCAAACCCTTACCGCACCGGTAGCGGTGAAACCAATCTCACAACCGTCGGTTCCAGCAAAGGAAATCACACGCCCAACTGAACCGCTGCAGGACGTCGCCCAGGTACCTAAGACTAACGTTGAAGATGCCCGCATTTCGAAGTCCGGATCCTCCGGTGCGCCCTCGAAGCGTCGAGGCTTTAGCAGCGAGCTCGCCACGGCACGTGGCTCGAATCGTTCCGCGTCACGAGATTTCAGTAGCACCTCAGCCGGCGTCGTCAGACCTTTCGATCAGGTTGCGGGCAGTTACCCGACCGCAGCTTTCCCGATCAATGCTTCTTATCAATCTTTGAAAGTTTCAGTCGATAACGGCAGTGGCTCTCCGCGCACCATCTCTCTGCCGAGCGTGAGTTTTGGTTCGCAGCGCGCGCTCTCGCAAGGCGCTACGCCGTTGATGGCCTCTGCAAGGGGCACCTGGTAATTCGAGGTTCGCGAGGAAGTTTTAAGAGTAAATGACCATTCAAAAGAAATTCATTCTGACGGCGTTACTGATTAGCGTTGCGGCTATTCCGGCGGTCGCGCAAACGCCGGCACCGTCGCCGCAGCCGCCGACACCCCGCGCGCCGAAAACAGCCGGCGCAACTGGTACGGGTCGAGTGATCCTGGAGAACAAGGGTCCGGCGCCGCAGGTAGTAACAATTCTGCACCGGCTTAACGGCCTGAAAGTTTTGAGCTTACTTATCCGCTCGCGAGAACAAGTTGAGGCAATTGCCAAACTCGATCAGGGGTTCAATCTCTCAGCCGATGTTCACACTAACGTAATCGCCGGACTTGCTTTGGATGACGGCGAGACAATCGCCGCGTGGTTGCCGGAAGCTGAAGCAGAGTTGCCTCCACGGCTGTCGTTGTTTGCGCCGCGAACGCCCGCACCGCCTGGAACCTTCGGGCCCGCTCCGAATGCGAACGTAACAGTCAAGGTGGCGCCGGAAGTATCGATTCCGCGTACTCCTCCCGTGCCCGGCCAGGCTTCGATTCAAGCTACGCCGCTCGCCCATTTTCAGGGAAACTTTATCGGACCGGCCGATCTAAGGATTATCACGCGCGACGGCAAGCGCATCAACGGCCGGTATATCGGAATCGATGGCCTCACGGGGCTGTCATTGATCACGTTAGCTAATGGCAGTCTGCTCCCCAAGACCGAGAGTAAGGAAGAAACAATCACGGTCGGTCAGAAGCTGCGTGTGGTCGGACCGCAACCGGCTCCGGATAGTGATCAAAACTCCAGGTCTGCGCTTTACGTTCGCATCGGTGAAACTGAAGCGACGGTCACGAATGTCAGCCGTTCTCCATCGGGTGGCATTGCGCGAATCAAGGTTCGCTCGCCAAAGTTTTCACCGGCCAACATCGGTGGAATCGCCATCAACGAAAATAACGAGACCCTGGGGATCGTCGACGCAGTTGAGGGCACGGAAGCGACGCTGGTTCCGATGTCTCTGGTGCGCATGGCCGCGAAGCGCGTCCTCGCGCGGAAGGCAAGCGTGCCCCGACCATGGTTGGGTATCAAAGGCGAACCGGTTGGCGCCGTTTCCCTGGGACGTATCGTCGATATCGGTTGGCAGATTGAACGCGCGCGCGAACTGACGGCGAAACGTCAGGGTATTTTGCTGACTTCGGTTGCGCCGGGCAGTCCGGCCGCACTCGCTAAGCTGAAACCTGGCGACGTGATTCTGAGCGTTAACAACGGTTTCATTCGCAACGCCGAGGAGTTCTCGTGGTTGTTGGACGAGGCGGGCCCGGACAGCCCGGTTCACTTCGCTATCGCGCGTCCCGATAAGGCAACCGCCGAAGCCATGGAAATCAAACTCAGCGAGTCGCCCGATCCTTTCTTCGGATTGAAGAAAGTGGAAAGGCAAATAAACCGCGTCTATAACCGGCGCCGTTCCTTATTGGGCGAGGGGGTTGAAACCGTGGCGTTGAAACCCCAGGTCGCTTCTCGCTTCGGAGCCACGGGTGGGTTATTGGTCGTTTCCGTGCAACCGACGACCGAGGCATTCAAGTCGGGCTTGCGTCCCGGCGACGTGATCGAATCGATAAACGGCCGAGCGGTCTACGTTGCCGGCGCGACCGGCTCAGCCGGCGTTTATACGCGAACAACTACGCCGGCGACCTGCGTCGTGATCCGGAACAAGGAGAAGATTTCGTTGACCATTAAGTATTCAAAGGACGACGAACCAGACAAGCCCTAACGAGCGTTCTCAACTAATTTTGCGGGCGGTGGCGATCACAGCTGCCGCCTTTTATTTTGCCGCGTAAACCCGATCGGTGTGAGGTACTACCCGCCGTTCGCGGTTCCCCGGGACTACCCGGTCGCTACCGCTCCCGGTTCTGAATTTGTGTTTCGTTGCTCAACCCGGTTTGGCGTGGGTCGACTAATTCAGAACCGGGAGCGGTAGCGATCGGGGTGAGTCCGCGACAGCGATGCATGGATTCAAGCGGAACTACTTCCCAAAACTCAACCTGCGACAACTGATCGGCGCTCCCGCATAATCTCCGCCTGTGCTACTCTAAACAGCTCCTGTTATCTCGTATCGTTTGGCAAGCATCCGGGCCAAACCAGCTTTCTCGACTCAAGAACACCGCATTTTTATGTTGCAGGACGCAGTTTCGCGTTATCACGATTTGCTTCGCGACGATACGCTCGCCGAGTCGTCCCGCGTCATGCTCGACCAGGGGCTGGAAGAATCACGATTGATCTTCGGAGGACGCCGGTTGTCACCCTACCTGCGTCCGCACTTCGTCACCGAAACCGACTTCGCTCGCATCATCTCTGTCTGTGAAACAGTCTGGTCCGCAATTCAAAAAGTGAAGGACGCTGCCATCGACGATCCTTCAATTATCGACGACCTGGGCGTTACCGAAATCGAGCGCGATCTCATCAGCATCGATCCCGGTTACCAGGCGGTGTCGCCGACGGCGAGACTCGACTCCTTTTTAACCGAAGTCGCCTACAGTTTTGTCGAGCTCAATGGCGAGAGTCCCGCCGGCATCGCTTACGTGGATGCAGCCTACAACATCTTTTCCCGTCTTCCGGTGATGAAGAAATTCGGCGAGACTTACACGGTGCGACCGCTTTATGGCAGCCGTTTCATGCTGGACGTTCTGCTCGACTCCTACGAAGAATACTTGGGACGCAAGCCTGACTCGGTTCCGCAAATTGCCATCGTCGATTTGAAAGGGATGCCGACTCAAAAAGAGTTTGAACTTTTCAAAGACTTTTTCGAGACCGAAGGTTATCCGTCAATCATCTGCTCACCTGACGAGCTCGAGTTTGACGGATCCACGCTGCGTGTCGGCGACTTCAAGATCGATATTGTCTATAAGCGTTTACTGGTGAATGAGTATTTGCCGATCGTGAAGACGTATCCGGCGTTGCTGGATGCCTATCGCGCCGGCGCCATCTGCATGGTTAATAGCTTCCGCTCAAAGCTGATTCATAAGAAGGCTCTGTTTGCAGTTTTGACCGATGACCGCCGATCCCGTTTATTCAATACAGCAGAGCGCGAAGCGATCCGGGCGCACGTTCCCTGGACGCGGCTGGTGAGAGCGGAGCAGACCGACTACTTCGGCGAGCAAATCGATTTGTTGGAGTACATCAAGGCGAATCGAAACAAGTTAGTGCTCAAGCCCAACGACGATTACGGCGGCCACGGCATCAGTATCGGCTGGAACAGCGATGAAACCGTCTGGTCAGCGGCGCTCGATGATGCGCTTGCGAATGGCGACTACCTCGTTCAGGAACGCGTGCCGACTGCGCGTGAGGAATTTCCCGAGTTAATGGCGGATGGCACAATTGAGTTCAAAGAACAGTTGGTCGACCTCGATCCGCTGCTCTTTAACGGAAAGGTCCGTTCCGCCTTCACCAGGTTGTCCTCGACGGAGTTGGCGAATGTGAGCTCGGGCGGCGGCATGGTGCCGACATTCATAATCGACAAGCGTTAACGCATCGAGGTTCGTAATCTTTGTTAGCCGGCGGAAAGAACTTACAATCGCGCTACGCTTGTTCGAAGGAGATGCTGCAGTGGTCGATGACGTAGAAGAAAGTTTGGACGGGCCGGACGATCGCCGGCGATACGATCGCGCGCGTCTGATCGTGGATGTATATTTCGATGGTCGTGACGCTACCGGCGTCGCCAGTACCAAGGACATCAGCGTGGGCGGCTTCTACATGAACACACAAGCCAGCCTGCCCGAAGGCGCGACCTTACTCGTACGCATTCCGCTCGGCGATGGCCGGCAGATTATTGCAAACGCTGAAGTCGTTTACAGTAATCCAGCGCGTGGCGTTGGCCTTCGTTTTCAAAACTTGTCTGACGAGAATCGCACTCTAATCGAAAGTGAATTAGGCCGTGACTAAGACCGGAGAGATCGCGCCCCTATTCTGGAAGGACATTGCGCCGGAAACTCGCGAAGATCTAGCGGGCAAGCTCTGCGGTCTTTGGGGAGCGCTGAGTGACGAAGCCGCGTTTGACAGTTGCGCGGTGGATAAACAGCAGACGCTGCTGATTCTGGTCGCCCGTCTACGAGAAAAGGGCCTCTGGCAGCTCATAAAAAAAATCGATAATGTTTATGGCGAAGGCGGCGTCGGAATTGGATTTACCGCCTGGCCGTACATTTATTCAACTTTGAGCAAACGAAAAGATTTCACGAAACGGTTTGCCAACCACAAGGACACAACCGGCGGTTTTTACGAGAAGGGCCGGGGCGATGCAGTGCTGCACTTCCTTTATCAGGATGGCGACCCGCAGAAGTGGTATGTTCATTTCGATCTTTACAGCCCGGTCCATTCACCCGGAAGTGTGCTGAAGCATTTGCGTCACGAGTTCCTGGGTAAACTGACGCCAGACTGGCGCATGATCCGAGACATTCTTAACCCGAAGACCGGTTCACGAATAGGAGCCTAAAAGTATGTTCGATCAATTCACGTTGGGTATTGAGGAAGAGTTTCAAATCGTTGACCCTCAAACGCGTGAGTTGCGTTCGCATGTGTCCGAATTTCTCGACGAAGGCCGAATGATCCTCGGTGAGCAGATAAAGCCGGAGATGATTCAGTCAATGATCGAAGTCGGCACCGGCATCTGCAAGAACATTCAGGAAGCGCGCGCTGATATTACGAGGCTGCGCAGCATCATCTCCGGACTAGCCGGCAAGACGGGACTGGCGATTGTCGCTGCTTCAACCCATCCCTTTTCTCA
>JBKPNY010000189.1:0-1449 GCA_046732835.1 Gemmatimonadota bacterium
TCGCGCGCAGCATGATGACCCATGGCGCGATGTTGTGGGGCGCAGCGCTTTACAACAACGGCGGCTTTCCGCTCAAAGATACTCGCTTCGGTGAAAGCTACAGCGAGAACGGAGCGGCGCAAAGTCTTTTCCAAACACCCAAACCGTCCGCCGACGAGCAACGCACGAAAGGCTTACTCGATTTTCTGGATCCCTTGCCGCGCTGGGAAATCTCACAGCCCGGCAACGTTCTGCGCGTGTTTGAGCGCGGCGGCAAGCGCCGGCTCGAAGTTGGTCTGCCCGATAAGGACGAAGACCCGGGCAAGCCGGACAAGGGCTTGAGCGCGCGCGGCTTTGGTACCGCGCAACGGACCGATCCAGTTTTCCTTGGTATTCAAAAGACACGCCTTCACGATCCAACGCTCAATTTTTTAGGCAGCAACGATCACGCGGGAGACTATCGCTCTTCCGGTTGCTCAGCCTGTCACGTCATTTACGCAAACGATCGTGACGCCAGTCATTCGGCCGGTTTCCAGGAAGCGGGAAACTCCGGACGTTCGTTAACTGCAGACACGAACATTCCAAAGAACGAATCGGGACACCCTATCAGGCATCAGTTCACCAGTCAGATTCCCACGTCGCAGTGCATGACCTGTCACATGCATCCCGGCACGAACATGGTTGCGACCTATCTGGGGATGACCTGGTGGGACAATGAGAGTGACGGCGCCGCGATGTATCCGAAGCAGCAACGCGAGTTGTCAGCCGAGGAGGAGCGAGAAAAGCTCAGCCGAAATCCTGAAGGTTCAAGCCTGCGCGGCCTCTGGTCTGATCCTGACTTTCTCGCGAACACCGGCGTCCGGAGCTTCAACGAGAATCTTAAGGACACGCAGTTCGGCGACTTTCATGGTCACGGCTGGATGTTTCGCAAAGTCTTCAAACGCGACCGCAAAGGAAATTTGCTTGACGCACAGGACAACCTCGTGCCGGCAAACGATCCGGACAAGTTCAAGAAAGCTGTCCACCTAAACGACATCCACCTCGATCGCGGGATGCATTGCGTCGACTGTCATTTCCGGCAGGACACGCACGGCGACGGCAATCTTTACAACGAACCGCGCGCGGCGATCGAAATCACCTGCGAGGATTGTCACGGTTCGATTCGCAGTCGCGCCACCTTATTTACATCTGGCCCGGCTGCAGCCGCAGCGACCGGCACAGTAGCCGAGCGAAGGAAGTCACAGAATCAACCACTCGTCGGTCAGGATCTGGCGCGCAGTATTCGTGTGCGCGACGAGACGGGCGCCAAGGTGCCGCTGTTTCAGCGCCTCACGCGCGACCGGAAGAAGAAGGACGAAAGCGGCAAAGACGTCGATCTGAAAACCGGTGACATCATTCAGAATTCGATGGTGGTGCCCGGACGTTGGTGGCGCGTGATTCAAACGGTCGACACGATCACTCCGGGCAGCC
>JBKPNY010000190.1:0-3585 GCA_046732835.1 Gemmatimonadota bacterium
AGATTGTGCTGCCGCCGCCGAGCCTCAAGGGAAATGCGACGTTTCGGTTGAAAGGCTACGCGGATGCGAGCGTGGTGGCCCTGGCTGGTTCGTTTAATAATTGGAGCCAGTCGCAGTTTATTTGTGGACGTGAAGGTGATGAATGGATTTGCCGCGTTGACCTCGAGCCGGGAAAACACGCTTACAAGTTCATTGTTGACGGAAACTGGCTGCTTGATCCCACTAATCCGGAAACGGAAGATGATGACTATGGAGTCAAGAACTCGGTTATCATCGTGAAAAAGAGTTCTGTGAACGGAATTGAGAAACCATGAGACAAGCGGCGGCAAGCCCGCCATCCCGACCATGAGACTCTCAAGCTCGAGTGGTGTTTCCAATCGTGAGAGTCTTTCGATCTAGAGTGCATGAGCATGACCATAATCTGGGGGTCGGGAAGGCGGGCTTGCCCCCGCTCTTTATCTTCACCTCTTAGCATGTGCGGTCTGCGGATAGTTTATGAAGCATGACAGCCCAACTGAGTTTGAACGGCTCGCGATGCGCGAACGCCCCGGCGGTCAGCCAGTCATGCATCAGAACTGGGGCAAGCTGCTGTTCATGCACTGGCGCATCGACGAAAAATAGCTCCGTCCACTCATTCCCACGCAACTCGAAATCGATATCTTTCACGGCTCCGCATGGATCGCCATCGCCCCGTTTACGATGTGGGACATACGCGCGCTGCCGCCGTTCATTCCCGCACTTCCCGGCCTCAACTCGGCGCACGAGCTGAACGTGCGCACCTACGTTTACCTCGACGATCAGCCCGGCGTTTGGTTTTTCTCGCTTGATTGCGACAGCGTCGCAGCCGTGTTTGGCGCGCGCACGCTCTATCACCTGCCGTATTTCAACGCAGACATCGAGTTGGTTGAAACGGATGAAGGCGAGGAGGGTGGCGTCGACTATTCGTTGGTGCGAACAGACGATCCGCCGGCCGAGTTTGCAGCGAGTTGGCAGATCGGTAAGCGGCTGCCGCGGTCAGAACCAGGCTCGCTGGAGTTTTTCCTTACTGAACGCTACTGCCTCTTCTCGGAACACGACGACGAGATCTACCAGGCGCGCATTCATCATCAGCCGTGGCCCTTGCGATCTGCCGAACTGATTTCCTTAGAGTCGACGATGATTGAATCCCTCGGGCTACCCACACCGAAAGAAGATCCGCATCTGCATTATTGCGAGGAGCTCAGCGTCGACATCTGGCCGATAAAAGCTTTGGGGGGAAATGGGTAAAAGGGAAAGCTAAATGTATGTGGCCTGTTAGGGTGAGGTTCAAGTAACGCAGTCTCAAGGTCGGGAAGGGGCCCCCCCCCCCGCTCCCCGAATGCCAATTCAACTTGAGGCGGGGCAGGCCCCCTTCCTGACCATGAGGTTACGTCGCTCGACTTTTAGCTTCGACATCAGTGGTTCTGATTTATTCGGCTTTCTCGAGCGGGGGCACTACCGCGACAAAGTCATCAGCGAATCTTTGACAGTATTGCGTCAACAGTTCTTCAACGCGCTCCTGTTTCTTCGATCGCACAATCAAGCCCGCGTGATGCAACTTCTTAACGCGATAAACGATTTCCGGATCGTCGTAGCTGGACGTGTCAGGCTGATCCTGTTTCGCGAGGGATAGGACGATGCCCGCATATTCATTTCGGAGCGGCTTAACCTTAACTACTTCTTTCTGATCACCAAGCACTTCAAGTCGCGCCCACTCACGCCACAAGTTCAACCCGGTAGCAGCTTCCAAAACCTCAGCAATGTAAGCGCCACCGACACGCGCCGCGATTTCAAGAAAGTAGAATTTGCCGTCGGCGTCGCTCTTAATAAACTCCGCGTGCGCGGCGCCGCGTTCGCGCTTCAGTCCCTTGACCAACCTCCGGTTGAGCGCGAGCAGCTCACGTTCGTCGGCAGTGCGGTGTGCGACCGTGCGCGACACGTAAGCGCCGCCTCCGTGTGCGACTTCCAGCGGCGGCCGGCCATAACGATTGACGCCGGCAAACAAAACGCGATTGTCGAAAACCAGCGAGTCGACGTGGAACACCTCGCCAGCCACAAACTGCGCCAGCAAATAGTACGACGCACGCTCGCGCAAGTTTTCGCGCTCGTTCATCTCGCCCACCAGTTTCCAAACATCCTCATCGTTCTCCAGTTTGCGAATGCCGATCGCGGAAACGTCGGAGCGTGGCTTTACGATCCAGGGCGGTGGCACGCGTTGCATGAAATCGCGTATATCAGCCGTGTTGATTAACGGCACAAAATCCGGCACCAGAATGCCGGCGGCGCGCGCCGCTTCGGCCATGCGGAACTTGTCTCGAAACGTCTTTGCGGTTGAACTGCTCATTCCGGGCAGACAAAAATGCTCACGAATCAGCGCCGCGGTCATTACGTCAAACTCTTCGAGCGCCACGACGCGATCCACTTTAGTCTTCCGCGCGATAAATGCCGTGAGATCGATCATCAGAGCTGGACCGGCATCGTTGGGTACGGCGATAACATCGTCGAGACAATCGCGCGGCCAGTCTTCGTGCAGCATCTTTTCTTTGGTGACGAGGATTACGTTACAGCCCAGGTGTTTGCACTCACGTATAAAATCGCCGCCCTTGAAGTAGGTTGCGAGACAAACGATGTTGAGAGGGTTAGCGGTCATTCTGGGGAGACAATTACCGGAGTCTAAAAAAGCACACGTTAGTTTGCGCGCACGTTGCGGCCTATACAACCAACGCAAACTAACAGTTTGCGTTACAAATTAAGGCATTGCGAAAAACGAGAGCGAATATTAACTTCTTTTACATCACTCGGGCTATACTCCGCAGCAACTGATGACGCTACTAATTCGTAACGCAAACTGTTAGTTTGCGATCATTCGCTGGCATTCAAGGCGCAGCTTTCTGACTTCCGGCAATCTTTCTCCGAGCAGCTGCTTCTCTAAATCAATCATGATCTTTCGCGGACCTTTTGCCGATGTAACCATCCCTGACGTCTCCATCACGCAGTTTGTGTTGGACGCCATGGCCAAACATGGCGACAAGCCGGCACTCATCGACGGACCAACCGGCCGCACCATTACCTACCCTGAGCTCGCCGATTCAATTGCGCGAGTAGCTGCCAGTCTCTGGCAACGCGGGTTCAGGAAAGGTGATGTTTTAGCAATACTCAGCCCGAACGCGCCTGAGTTCGCAATTGCGTTTCATGCTGTGGCGGCTCTCGGCGGCATCACCAGTCCCATCAATCCGCTTTACATCGAAAAGGAAATCGCGCATCAACTGAAGGATTCGGGCGCGCGTCTACTGGTGACCGCGCCGTCGTGCTTTGACAAAGCAATGGCGGCCGCACGTCTCGCGGGCATTGAAGAAATATTTGTCTTTGACAGCGCAGGCGAGGCTACCGAAGGAGCGACTGCGTTCTCAACGCTACTGGATAGCGAGGGAAAGTTTCCGCCGGTTTCGATCAATCCTCGTGAGGATCTGGTCGCTCTCCCTTATTCAAGCGGCACCACGGGATTGCCGAAAGGCGTGATGCTCACTCACCGCAATCTCGTCGCCAACATGTGCCAGATGGATGGTC
>JBKPNY010000191.1:0-2925 GCA_046732835.1 Gemmatimonadota bacterium
CGTCATGACCGGCACAACTGAATTCGCCGACTGGAAAACAATTATCTGTTCAGGGCGTGAAGGACCGATCGCCTTTTTCCTGAACGAACGCGGCGCACCGGCTGCAGATATCTCGCCCGATGAACACGGCGGGCGCGCCTAGCTATATGAAAGGCGGCAATCATGTACCGGCTCACATGAGCCTGCGCTTAGTCGTGACAGCATGCGCAACGAGCGACGATTAGCGCGCGCATTTTGAAAGAGTTTTCAATTGTAGCTCAAGGGCAGGTGGTCCGCTTGGACCACAAACTGGGACACAAAAGCCGGTTCAACACGGTTATCGCTGTCCGCAAAGTCGGTGACGACGTGCGACTTCTCGGAGTTGGCGGCAAATCTTAAGGGTTAAGTGCTTGCTGCCGGTGCAACCTGTCCTTTCTGTTTTTGCTGGGCGAACAGGTTGCCAGTCGCGGTCATTTAGTCGGCGTGCCGAGCGACAGATCGACTTGCGGGACTGCGCGCTCGCCCTCGTCTGTGATTTCCCACAGCGTAGCCGGTGATGCTCCGGCCATTCCCGCAAACAACATCGTCGGGAAAGTCTGCTGCGCCGTGTTGTACTGCGTCGCTGTGTCGTTGTACAGCTGTCGCGCGAAACCGATTTTGTTTTCAGTCGCAGTCAGCTCTTCCTGAAGCTGTGCAACGTTCCCTGTCGCCTTGAGATCAGGATACGCTTCGACGACTGCAAGCAGGCGCGACAGCGCACCGGTGAGCTGCGTTTCCGCCTGCGCGGTTGCAGCGACGTTACCGGTATTCGATGCAGCGATCGCGGAATTGCGCGCAGCGACTACTGCTTCGAGCGTCTGCTTCTCGAAGTTCATCGCGCCTTTCACGGTGTTGATGAGATTCGGGATCAGATCATGACGGCGCTTGAGCTGCACGTCGATCTGCTTCCAGGCATTGGCTACCTGGTTTTTCAACCCGATGAGACGGTTGTACGCGCCGATCGCAAGAAAGACGACGATTACGACGAGAGCGAGGAGCACGAAACCGAACATTAGACGCCTCCAGAGAGAATTGCCGAACCCCTAGTGCGACGAAACTTGCCGGGACTTCTAAAATAGCCGAACGCAGGCTTTTTGGTATTGATAAAGACCCTGCGTGGAAGTATTACGAGTCGCGTGCCTTCTGCGTTTCGTTTTCTTCGTTCAACTGTTTTCGCCGGCGTTGCGTTCGCTTCTCTAGCCTGTGAAGCGAGGCTTGACGTCGACGCGCCTGCGCCGGCAATGATGGCAGACACCGACACGATTCCAACGCTGCCGACGTCGACTCTCGACATCCCGCTCAGCGTTGATCTGTCTCCTGTTGTTGGCGAGCTGGAGAAAGTCGTCCCGAGAAGATTTGGAGATATCGATGAGCGAAAGGCCGTTTCCAACAAGCGCGTGCACATCGCTTACGAAGCGGTAAGAAATCCTTTTCTCGTTTCGCTTAACGGAACTACCGCCACGATTGCTGCGGTGGTTCAGTACAAGGGCCGTGGCTGGTACAAGCCGCCGATTGGACCTGAGATATCGAGCTCGTGCGGCATCACTGATCAGATGCCTCGCGCGCGAATTACGCTCGCATCCGATCTGAGCATCACACCAGAGTGGAAGCTGCGCGGAAAGTCAAAGCCTGTGAGAGTTGCACCGTTCACGACGGAGAGGCGAGATCAATGTCGCGTGACATTTCTCAAGATCGACGTCACCGACAAAGTTGTGAGCGCAACTCGTGATGCAATCGAGAAACAGCGGCCGATGATCGATCGAAAAGTTTCCGCGATCAACATTCGGCCGAAGTTCGAGAGCTGGTGGCATCTGCTGGAGCAGCCGATTCGTCTCACCGACAGCGTGTGGCTTTTGATTCGGCCTTCTGCTGTTCGAATGGGCGAGACTGTCGGAGTAAAGCGAACGCTGGTAACTGCGCTCGGGTTCTCTGCTTCACCAATGGTGACGACGGGGCCGCGTCCAACGGTGAGCCTCACGTCGCTTCCTCCATTGTATCCCGCCGCAGTTGGAAACGGATTGCACATCATGCTCGAGGGAGTAGTCGGCTATGATCTCGCGACTGATCTGCTTCGAAAGCACATCGTCGGAAAGAAATTCACTCGCGCAGGACAGACTCTCGAGGTTCGCGACGCGCGATTGTTTGGAATTGGCGGAGGCAAGCTCGCACTCGAGCTGCGCTTCAAGGGAGCGGCGAACGGACATGTCTATCTCGTCGGAACTCCGCGATATGATGTCGCGTCGAATGAGCTTTACGTTCCCGATCTCGATTACGACATAGGCTCGACCGCACTGCTGGTGCGAGGACTGGAATGGGTGAAGCACGACGATGTGCGCGAATTCATTACTAAGAATGCGCGATGGTCAGTTGGAAACGTGATGCAGACTGGAAAGGAACAGCTCGAGAAGGGATTGAATCGCGATCTTGCGCAGGGAGTTCACCTTTCCGCGGAAGTGAAGCAGGTGGAAGGTCTTTCTGTTCGCGCGCGCCGGACCGCGATTCGGCTTCGTGCTCAGGCAGATGCCAACGCTCGACTCACCATCAATCAAGTCAAATGAATAAAGACGAAGGCCTCATTCGCGCCGTTGGAGTCCAAGGGCTGACCGCTGCCATCATCAATTACACCATTGGGGCAGGAATTTTCGTCCTTCCTGCGCTTGTCGCCGGAAAAGTGGGCGGAGCGGCGCCTGTCATTTACATCGTTTGCGCAATCGCCATGGGCCTGATTGTGATGTGCTTTGCCGAAGCCGGCAGCCGTGTCTCACTATCCGGCGGAACTTACGGCTATGCAGAAGTAGCGTTCGGGCCTTATGTCGGTTTCATGGTCGCGATGTGCCTGTGGTTTGGTGCAAATGTTCTTGCCACCGCTGCCGTCATCAACATCTGCGTCGACACGCTCGCCCAGAT
>JBKPNY010000192.1:0-1071 GCA_046732835.1 Gemmatimonadota bacterium
GATCCAATCACTCCGACCACAATCTATGTTGGCGGAAACTCTTCGGGCGGTGGTGTATGGAAGAGCATTGATGGCGGCGCCAACTGGCAGCCAATCAATAACGGGTTGGCCAATACGTTCGTGCTCAGCCTGGCGATTGATCCGGTAACGCCTTCTACGGTTTATGCTGGACTAAACGGGGGGCTGTTCAAGACCGTGAATGGAGGCGATAGTTGGACCTCAATTAAAGTCGGCTTCATTTCCGAGATCGAGGTAGATCCGGTCACTCCTTCCACAATTTACGTCTCAGGCGATGGCAACGTGGGAGTGTTCAAGAGCACTGACGGTGGGAACACTTTTGTTACCCTACGAGCCGGCCCGAAAGCTGGTTATGTAAAGGCTGTGAAGGTCAATCCTCTGAAGCATTCGACGGTCTATGTGGGCAGTCAAAATTTCCCCTCGGATAACGATGCATTTGTTACCAAGATAAATCCGACCGGCAGCGCTTTTGTTTATTCAACATTACTTGGGGGCAGTGCGAACCCGTTCGATGGTTCCGGCTTCAGTGATGAAGCGTTTGGTATTGCTGTCGACACCTCAGGCAATGCCTACGTGACTGGCTCTACTCGTGAGCCTGATTTCCCGGTGACTCCGGACTCTTATCTTCCGGTCCCTGCCGGCGGCTCATTCCTGTCGAAACTCACGATGTCGTATTTGATTAGCGGCCAGGTGCTGGATGGCGGCAATCCGCTGAGCGGCGCGGTGGTTACTTTGCAGGACGGCGCATCGCTAACTTCGATTGTTACCGAGAGCGATGGTTTCTATCAGTTTTCGCATTTGCGCGAAGGTGGGAGCTTTACCGTGAGTGCGGCTAAGCCTCATTTCACGATGGCTCCGCCAAGTCAGTCATTCAATAATCTAAACAGCAATCAAACGGTTAACTTCACAGCGACTTCAACAGGCGCTCCGTTCTATACGATCAGCGGCACTATTTCGAATAACAGCGCCGGTTTGAGCGGAGTGGTTGTGAACGTCACGGGTTCGCAGGCTGGAACCACAACCAGCGATGTGAACGGCAACTATTCGTTCACA
>JBKPNY010000193.1:0-6898 GCA_046732835.1 Gemmatimonadota bacterium
TGTTTTTGAAAGATATCGCGCCGCTGGTGATTCGTTTACACGGCAGCGAGTTCGCCTTTCGCAAGCACTCCGGCATTCCCGTGGACCTCAGCGTTCGTTGTAACGACTTCCTCGAAGCCTACAGCTCGAACCGCGCGGTGGCGATTACAACGCCGAGCCAGTACCAGGCAAATGAGATTGTTAAGCGACGCGGTTGGGAGTCAGGTCGCGTTCGCGTTATTCCCAATCCGATTTCTTCAGAGGTGTGGCAGGCGGCGGCTGAGCCGGTACGCAACCGTGATGGCGAACGCATCGTTTTTTATTCCGGACGTCTCGCACCCGTAAAGGGAATCGAGGTACTGCTGGAAACTGCGAAGCGAGTTCATCGAAACGATCCACACGCGACATTTGTCCTTGCCGGTCCGTGGCAGATGCCCGAACCGCCGAACGCATATGGACTCGAGCAAGGACGCAAGTCCGCGGACGGTGTGCTTTGGCTTGGCGCGCAAAACACGTCGGAAGTTTCCGACTGGTACAAGCGCGCGATGATCTTCGTGATGCCATCCTATTTTGAGAGCTTCGGCATCAGTGTGGTTGAGGCGATGGCCTTCGGTCTGCCCGTAGTCTGCACTCGCGCGGGTGCAATACCGGAAACGGTGGACGACGGAGTTACCGGAATCATCGTTGAGCCGGGTGATGCTCCGGCGCTGGCCGCATCGATTTCACGGTTACTTGGCGACGGCGCGAGACGAGCGGAGCTGGGCCGTGCCGGTCAGGAAAAAGTGCGCCGAGATTTTGATCCGCTCAAGGTTGCCGAACAGAATCTCGATCTTTACCGGCGCGCAAACGCTGCGTTCATGGAGTCGGTCAACTAAATGCGTCTGCTGGTTTTCACAACGCAGTTTCCGCCCGCCATCGGCGGCGTTGAGACAATGACCTGGCAGCTCAGCAAGCATCTGCAGAATATGAATGAGGCTGTGACGGTGCTGGCGCCGCAGGCGCGTGACGCCGCGGAGTTTGATGCCGGTGATTCGCTGCGAATCAAACGTTACTCGCTCAGTGACCCTTTAACGTTCTCGGCGAAGGCCAAACAGAAACTGGCGCTCGTGACCACGTTGAAGCAGTCAATCACGGAGGCGAACGCTGACGCCGTGCTTTGCACTGGTTGGGACCCTTGCGGCTACATCGCGAGTATCGCCTGCGCCCACTCGCGGACTCCTTATTTTTTGATCGCACACGGCATGGAGTTGATGCAGTTGCCGCGTAACTTCGCGGCGCGTCAAACAAAGGCGTGGATGCGCCGGCGAGCTTTGACCGGCGCAAAGCGCATCATCGCAGTCAGTAGTTACACACGCGACCGTGTCGTCAGCCTCGGTGTGCAACCGCAACGCGTCTCCGTCGTGCCAAACGGAGTGGTACTAGCGGAGACGAAGCACAAACCGGCAGCTAACGGAAATCGAAGAGTTTTGATGACGGTGTCGCGGCTGGTTCCGCGCAAGGGCCATGACACTGTGCTGCAAGCGTTGCCGCGCGTTTTGCAGCAGGTACCGGATGCTGTTTATCGAATTGTCGGCACCGGGCCGGAGTTGGAGCGGCTGCAGGCATTAACTAAAGAGCTTCAGCTTGGCGATCACGTCGAGTTTCACGGTCAGGTTAGCGATCACGATCGCGAACAGCTGCTCGATGGTTGCAACGTATTCGTCCTCGCTACACGCGAAACTCCAACCGACTTCGAAGGCCTGGGCATCGCCGTGCTCGAGGCCATGCAAATTGGTAAGCCGGTTGTGGTCACGCGCGCGGGCGGCGTGCCGGAGATTGTCGAACACGGTCGGACTGGTCTGGTCGTTGAGCCCGACGATCCGGAGTCGTTGGCCGGCGCGATCATCGACTTGCTCGGAAATCCGGCGAAGGCGTCTGTCATGGGAATTAACGCCGAATCGGTTGTGCGAGCGAAGTTTGGTTGGCCGTTCATTGCCAGCCGTTATCTCGAAGAGGTTAAGGCCGCGATTTAACCGAAAATCGCTTCGGTTTCGGCAGAAATACTCGTTTTACTAGAAGACAGGTAAGTCTCTTTTGAAACTGATTTCTTTATTGTTTCGCGTGTGGGCCAGGATTGCCGCCGCCATCTATTGCGGTGATGGCATCAACCTGCCGCTTATGTTCATGCCGACGCAGGCCATCGCGCGCACGTTGCGCACGTACGGCGCGAACATCGGCGAGCGCGTGCGGTTCAAGTCACCACTCGTAATTCACAACAGTGCACTTGGGACGCGAAATTACTACGAACGCCTGACGGTCGGCAGCGATTGTTATTTCGGTCGGGAACTGTTTCTTGATTTGCAGGACGACATCACCATCGAAGACAACGTCACAATCTCGCATCGCGTGATGATCCTTACGCATACCGATGCCGGTGCCAGTCCACTCCGGGAGAACGAAATACAAACTTCCCAGGCCCCGGTGGTGATTCGACGTGGAGCATACGTGGGCGCAAACGTAACTATCCTCGAGGGTATTGAGATTGGCGAAGCGAGCATAGTCGGCGCCGGCGCCGTGGTGACGCGGTCAGTCGCGCCGGGAACGGTCGTCGCCGGGGTACCGGCAAGAGTTATCCGTGGCACCGGGCGTGAACAAGCTGAAGTTAGAAAATTGCGCGCTACCAAATGATTAAGCAAGTTGCAGGAATCAAGTTAGGCAAGAACGCGTTGCTGGTCGCCGCGCTCATGGTGCTCGGTGTGTTCGCGGTTGAGTTCTACGCTGATCGGCAAGGGCTGTCCTACAAAGAAGTCATTGTGGCGCTGGCGCTGCTGGTGGGTGGGATCGTTATCTTCGGCGGCGAACGCGGCATTCGTCTCGGCCTCGTGCTCTGGGTGCTGAGTCTGGCGTTGGGCTATCGCACGGTCGAATGGACTCGCAACCTGCGAATTCATCCCTCGGAAATTCTGTTGTGGGTCCTGATTATTTGCGTTTGCGCGCAGCGACAGTTTCAGACCTCGACGCGATTTGCGATGCCCTGGTGGGTTTGGATGATGGTCCCGTTTTGTGTGCTCGGTTGGTGGCCGCTCATCGCCGGGGACGCTCCCTGGGACAAGATGTTTAATGAGTTTCGCGATTTCGTTTTGCTGATTCCATTGCTAATCGTTTGCTCGGCTGTGCTCGAACGCAAATCCTATTGGCACCATCTTTGGCTCGCGTTTTTTGTGGCCAGCACCTGGATCTCATTGCTGGGCGTCGTCGAATATGCGTTTCCGGAAGTCGAGAAACTTTTCCCGGCGTTTATTCACGCTGCGAAACCTGAAGTGACTGCGGAAGGGTTTGCGCGCGCGCAGTTTTCTTTCTGGGGTGGCTCACAGGCGACCTTCATCTGCGTGCTCGCACTACCCGGCGCACTTTATCTCGCCAACTGGTGGCGCGGTTGGCTGCCCCGCCTGGCGATCGTGGCCGCAGTGGTGCTGCAAATGATGGCGATCTACGTCGGGGGTTATCGCAGTATCTGGTTGGTCTTGCTGGTTCAGGTGCTGGCGGCGTTTGTTTTGCGAGTTAAGAAGTACGGCGTGGCCGTTGCCATCCTGGTTTTGCTGGTTTCGCTCGGCGGTTATCAATTCGTTCCCAAGACTAACGAGCGATTGACGACCGGTTTATCCGCATTGCAGGGTAACCCCACCGACCACAGTGCGCAGGATCGCAAACTACGAGCAATCGACGCCTTCAACGATTCGCTCGAATCTCCGTTTGGCAAGGGCTGGAACGGCGCGGGTTGGGTGCACAGTGATTTTCTTCAGGTGTCCGCCAATCTGGGAATCATTGCCGGTTTGATTTTCCTTGGCGGATTCCTGTTCGCGATGTTTCGTATTTGCGGACAACTTCCCGCCAGCCTACGCAGCGGTGACGGTGATTTGGGTCTAACGCTGATGCTCTCGTTCATTGCCGTAGGTGGTCTGTTGGCATTGCAGGGCGTTGAGGTTTTGCCGCAGATGATGTTGCCGGTCTGGTTTGTGTGGTCGATGGTAGAAATTTGGCTGCGCCAGACGTCCGACGTGCGTCAGCTTTCGTATTCTTATGCGCCAGCCAATCTCCATCCTGCTGCCGACTTTCAATAGTGCCGCCTCAGTGCGCGACACGCTGGAATCGGTAAAGTGGGCAGACGAGATCCTCGTAGTCGACTCGTTCAGCACAGATGAAACGCTCGACATCTGCCGGGAGTACGGTGCGCGAATCATTCAACACGAATACATCAACTCCGCCAAACAGAAGAACTGGGCCGCGCCGCAGTGCATTCACGAATGGGTCCTCCAAATCGATACCGATGAAACCCTCGAGGCGGGCACTCGTGAAGAGATCGAAGCAGCACTCAACGCGGTTACGGAAGACGTTCATGCCTTTCGACTGCCGCGCCGGAATCATGTGCTGGGAAGGTGGTTGCGTCGCGCCGGTATCTATCCTGATTATCAGACAAGACTGTTTCGCCGCGACCGCGGTCGTTGGATCGAGCGTGAAGTGCACGCCCATATCGTCGTCAGCGGCGAGCTGCGCACTTTGAAACACCACATCATGCATTACGGCATGCCGACGATCTCCAAACAACTGCGCAATCTCGATCGCTACACGCGTTATGAAGCCGACGAGCTGCGCAAGCAGGGAATTGGTTTTAGTTGGAGTTCAGTGATCCTCAGGCCCTGGTTGATCTTCATCCATCGCTATCTCTGGTTGCAGGGTTTTCTCGACGGTTGGCGCGGCTTCATTCTTTGCAGCTACGTCGCGTTTTACGTTTTTCTGTCGCACGCAAAATTGTGGGAGCTTGAAGAGCTCCAATTGGAACAGAGCCCCTAGCTCCGGTGTAACGCAAACTGTTAGTTTGCGTCTTGATGTTTCCGGATTATGGAACACGCAAACTAACAGTTTGCGTTACGAAAGAAGAGAACACGCAAACTAACAGTTTGCGTTACGGCCAGCATGCAATCGACTAAACCGCACACCATCGTCTTCGTGGAATCCGCCGCGGCGATGGGTGGCGTTCAATTCAGCACTCTGTACCTGGTGCAGACGCTCGATCCGGCGCGCTGGCGCTGCATCGTGGTTTGTCCCGAGGACGGCGATCTGGTTAAGACTTGCCGTGAAGCCGGCGTCGAAACTCACGTGCTGCCCCAGGCACGTCTCTGGTCAACGAGTGTTCGGATCGGCGGTATGCGCGTGCCAAACCCTTTTGCCTGGGCCGGCGATTTCATTTTGATCGCGAGCGCCGCCAGACGCCTGCGTGTTTTCCTGAAGCAATTTTCGCCGGACTTGATAATGACGAAGGGTCTGCCTTCGCACTTTCTCGGTGGTCTCGCTGCTCGAAAACTCCGTACTCCATGTGTCTGGCACGTGCAGGATTTAGTTTCCGAGCGCAGTTTCGGAATTTATCGCCGCGCACTTGGCTGCGCCGCTCGAGTGCTGCCGGAGAAGATCGTGGTGGACGGAAAAGCTATCGCGGACCAACTACCGCGAAGTGTGCGGGCTCGAACGAAGGTTGTTCTCAACGGTGTCGATACAAACGTTTTCAGTCCTGAGGTTGACGGAACGGCCGCGCGACGTGAGTTCGCCATCGCGGCGGACGAACTCGTGATTGGCCATGCCGGTCGCGTGACGCCCTGGAAAGGCCAGCACTATTTAGTCGAAGCCTTCGCCCGGATCGCGAAGGAGAATCCGAAGGTTACCCTGCTACTCGTCGGCGCGCCGGTTTTTGATAACGATTCCTATCAGCAACGTCTGCTTACCACCGTTAACGACTTAGGCCTGCAAGGCCGGGTGAAGTTCGCGGGTTATCGTCACGATTTGCCGGCCCTGCTGGCGGCGATGGACGTCTTCGCGTTCACGTCCATCGAGAAAGACACCAGTCCCCTCGCACTGCTGTCGGCCATGTCAGCGGGACTCCCGATCATAGCGTTTGATATCGACGGCGTGCGTGAACTAATGGCCACGCCGGATCAGTTTTTGTTAACGCCGGTAAAAGATGTCGCAGCCCTAAGTCAAGCACTCGCGCGCGTGGTTACGGATAGTTCGCTGCGGCAAAGTCTCGCAGACTTGGCGCGGGCGCAAGCGCTGAGCGAGTTGAGTCTGGAGCGCTATCGAAACCGGATGGAACATGTATTCAGCGAAAGCCTCGTCGGGCCAAGTGCAGACCGGTCGACGTTACTTTCGGACGCTCGCACAGCTCCCGATTTGCATATCTAATGACGTTGGGTCGCATTCTTTTCATTCATAACTCGTTGACGGAATTTGTGCAGCTCGATCTCGAAGCCTTGCGCAAGCGTCATGAGGTGACTGAACACTTCGAGCAGTCCCGCTTTGTGAATCCGGCGACAATCTGGCGGCTGGTACGCGAACACGATCTGATCTTTGGTTGGTTCGCGTCGTGGCATACGTTTCTGCCAATGTTGATGGCTTCAGTTAGCGGCAAACCCTCGGTGCTCGTCGTCGGCGGTTATGACGTCGCGAACATGCCGGAGATTGATTACGGCCACCAGCGCGGCGGGTTAAAAAAATGGGTTAGCCGCAGTACGATGCGATGCGCCAGTCGGCTGGTGACCAACTCCAGTTACAGCCGCGCCGAAGCGATGAAGAACGCTGCAGTTCGTGCCGATCGAATCTTGGCGCTTTACCACGGCGTGCCGGACCGCATCGGCAGCCTGCCGCCGGTAACTCGCGAGCGGATCGTATTGACCGTTGGCAACGTCAACCGTTCAAACCTGCAGCGCAAAGGGCACGAACCGTTTGTGCGCGCCGCGGCGTTGTTACCAAACGTTCGTTTTGTTTTGGTTGGTGACTGGCAGGACGATGCAATCGATTACCTGCGCAGCATCGCCGGCGACAATATTACCTTCACCGGCCGAGTCGATGCCGCCACGTTACTGAATCACTATCGAAATGCTTCGGTCTA
>JBKPNY010000194.1:0-2022 GCA_046732835.1 Gemmatimonadota bacterium
GAACGCACTAAACACAAGTATTAACTTGCTCTTGATCATAGCTATCATTAATTCTTCAAATAGGTTTGATTGAAATTATTTCTTATATCCAATACAGCCAAGCAGCTTGCGTTGACTCTGGTTGAGATTCGCAGCCGGCACCCATTTGGTCGGACCTGAACCGGACGTTTGCACAATTCCATATGCAGAAAAGATCTCGTTGAAATTGATTTTCGCAGGGCGCTCCAGGTAGTCCGGCGCAAACGAGTGCAAACCTTCGGGCTCACTCAGCAGCTTGATTATAGTCTCGTTCGCGCTTGCCTGTCCTGCGGGAGCCACCCGAAACAACTGGGGGTAAATCTTGCCGAGCGAAGCGTCGCAGCCCGTCTGTTTTCTCAATGACAAGTCGTAAAGAAACGCTACCAGCATTCCCCTCTCGTAAACCGCCGAAGCTGCCGTTGTCCAACGTTGTTCTGAGGCCTGCAGCAGCGAGAGATTGTCGCTGCCCGCCGTCGCCGAGTAAGAGTCATAAACTCGCGCCAACGTTTCCAGATAACCATCAAACGAAACAAAGTCGAGGCGGAGATCAGTTAGCAACGCCTGGTAAATGGTGAAGCCCTCAAAAAACCAGTCATAGGCGCCGGAAAGTTTTAGCGAATTCGGCACCCACAAATGAAACAGCTCGTGACTGAGAACTATTTCCAGTCTCGACAAAACTCGCCTGGCGGTTGAGTTCTTTCCAAAGACCAAAACGACTGCGTTCCCTCGCGTCTCCGAAGTCCAGTTTTCGGGACCGGCATTTCCGGGATAAGGAGCCAGGAATAAGACCGCATTGTTCTTGAGGGTGAATTTTGTCAGTCGTAAATACTCTTTCAGGATTTGCGTTGTAGACTTAAGCACAGCGCTCTCATCAACGGGCCAGTCCCCGCTGAGAATCACGGAGACATTAACGGAGGATACTCTCTGACTCTTTTCGTGGATCGCGCGACTGAGCAGAAACACTCCCGACTCGGGATCGTCAACGACATAGGTGGAAGCGCTCGGAATCATATTTCCCCGGACACTCCATCCAGCGGGCGGTTCGATTGTTACCTCGGCGTGGGAAAGGCTCCCACTATCAGTTCGCTGCGGCAGCAAATCAGCCAGCATCAACAATCCCTCTTCGTTGCTGAGCCAGGAAATGTGTGACATCTGAGACGGTCGAGATGGCGGCGCGACGTCCACTTCGTAACTTAACGTGACTACGTCCTCGTCAGCACGAAACTCGCCGGGTCCCATGGTCTGAATTTTTGTTGAATTGCCCCCGGCGGTGAAGCCTCGTATTGCCTGAATTCGTTCGCCCAATCCCAAAATGCCCGCGTACGCGTTGCGAAACGAGAACGTGCGGCTGGGTCGTTTGAATTGTGCAGTCACACTAGCCTTTGCGGAATTTGTAGAAACCACTGAAATGCGCGCCGTGAGTGCTTGCGCATTGACGTTTGAAAAAGGTGCGACCGCCGCCGAGAGGAATAGGAGCCTAACGCAGCACCTAAAGATGGCAGGTGACTTACTCAAAAAGGACATCCTGGCAATTAGCCTTAGCATGCAAAAATTAGCGTCCAACACTCTAACACGGCTCCCAACTGAGCCTTGTTGAGCCGTCTCCGGCGACACCCAATTTCCACGTCCCAACCGTCAACACTTCATTGACACGGGCCACGCCGAAAACTAGAATACAGGCCGTCCACGGTCCCTACTTGTCTCCCTAACCTTGAGGGATTAGTCATGAGTTTAGTAAAGATCATCGTCATCACCGTGATTGTGATTCTCAGCATCCTGCTTTTCGGGCGGTTTTTTACCTAGCTCGAAGGGGCCGCATGCTCCCGCGCGCCGCGATCTCAAAATCAACTTTCTTGAAACTGAACGGGCTGTTGCGTCCTACTGCGCACTTCCTTTTGGCGCTGGTTTGCGCTCTCACCACGGTCTGCATCCTTCATGCTCAGGAACCCATCACGCCAGATGACGTCGTAAAAGTTGATACGAAGCTACTCGTTTATCCGATCC
>JBKPNY010000195.1:0-14451 GCA_046732835.1 Gemmatimonadota bacterium
GATGTCGAAGCACTGATCATCTCCCACGCGCATGCGGATCATATCGGAGGTGCGACGTCCGTGATTCGAATGCTTCATCCTCATGTTTTCTGGGATGCAGCCTTTGCGCAAGGCAGCCAGGTCTATGCGAATTCGCTTCGAGCTGCTGAAACCTCCGGCACCGAGTGGCGGCGTGTGCACCCTGACGACACAATGCGCGTGGATGGAATGCTGATCCGGTTTCTCGCTCCGGATTCAGCGTGGACCGCTTCACTCGATGATCCCAATGAAGCCAGCACTGTCGCATCGGTTGAATTCGGAGCTACGCGGTTTCTGCTGATGGGTGACGCGGAGCGGGATGAAGAAGCATGGCTGGTGAATCATGCTTCGAGCGACTTGAGCGCGGATGTGCTGAAGGTCGGACATCATGGAAGCTCAACGAGCAGCACTGATGCGTTTCTCAAAGCAGTCCACCCGTCACTTGCCGTAATATCCGTGGGCGCCGACAATCTCTACGGGCATCCAAGCGCCGATGTCATCGCATCGCTTGGACGCGCGGGCGCACAGATTGTGCGAACCGATCGCGCCGGTACGATCGTCGTACACAGTGATGGAAGGCGTCTCACCTACGAGGCTGGCGGAGAGAGTTGGGATATTTCGCGAAAGTGAAACAGGGACTGTTCGGCAGGAGCATCGCGCTGCCGGATGAACTCATGGTTCGATGGCCTGAGCTGGGGGAGCTGCGATACCGGCGAGGTGGTCTCCCGCTTCGCATTGGTGGCATCATGCTGGGGCAATCGACAGTCGCTGCAATCACGCTTGGCCGGACGATCTTTCTCGCAGGCGACACGCGATTCAATCCCGAGCTCCTTCTGCATGAGCTGCGGCACGTGCAGCAATTCGCGGAGCGCAAAACTTTCCCCCTCCATTACATTTGGGAGAGTCTGAGGCGGGGATATCATGCCAACCGCTTCGAGGTCGATGCGCGAGACTACGCCGCGCGCTGCGTTCATCGCACCTCCAGAACGGGTTCCAACGAGGAAGCGTAACTTGGTGAAGCATACAGCTACATCTGTCGTCACGATCGAGCGGTTCATCATCGAGCAGGAAAAGCTTCACCCCGAAGCAACTGGCGAGCTGTCAGGATTGCTGTACGATCTCGCGCTTGCCGCGAAAATGATCGCAAACAAAGTAAGAAGCGCTGGTCTCGCCGATATTCTTGGCGCAACCGAGAACATCAACGTCCAGGGCGAGACGCAGCAGAAGCTCGACATCATCGCCAACGAAATCATCGTCAAGGCAGTCGACCATAGCGGGCGGCTTTGCGCCATCGCATCTGAAGAAGAGCCCGACATCATTCAGATTCCCGAGAGATTCAAGTGCGGGAAGTATTGTCTTCTGTTCGACCCGCTCGATGGTTCGTCAAACATCGATGTAAACGTTCCGGTCGGAACAATCTTCTCGGTTGTGCGAAAGATTACCCGCGGAACGCGCGGTGAAATGGAAGACATGCTGCAGCCGGGACGGCGACAGGTTGCCGCTGGCTACGTGATCTATGGATCGAGCACGATGCTCGTCTACACAACAGGGCAGGGCGCGCACGGGTTTACGCTCGACCCGCAGATCGGTGAATTTCTGCTTTCACATCCGGACATAAAGATTCCGACCAGCGGGCGGTATCTCTCCGTCAACGACTCGTACGAAAGGCTCTGGTCTGAAGACGTTCGCGCTTTGATGCGGAGATATCGCGGACTCGACGGCAAGCGGTCCGCGATGAGCGTCAGATACGTCGGCTCACTCGTAGCAGACTTCCATCGCAATCTTCTTGGCGGTGGACTGTTTGCGTATCCGAGCAATGAGCGTACACCCGATGGAAAGCTCAGGCTGCTGTATGAGGCAAATCCGCTTGCGTTCATTGTCGAGCAGGCCGGTGGTGCAGCGATCAATGGAAACGATCGCGTGCTCGACGTCAATCCGAGCGACCTGCATCAGCGCACACCGCTTTACATTGGCAGCAAGGGCGACGTCGAGATCGCAGCGTCGATGCTCGGCAAGCCTGTTCCAGAAGAGATGCCGCTAACCGCAAGATGAACCGCAAAGCGGTATACACGCCCGCTGACGCAAATATCGATTACGACAAGGATCTGGCTGATCCCGGAAAGTGGCCGTTTACACGCGGTGTGCAGCCCACGATGTACCGCGGCCGACTGTGGACAATGCGGCAGTACGCCGGGTTTGGAACGGCGCGGGAGACGAACGAAAGATTTCGCCATCTGCTTCAGGCAGGGCAGACAGGTCTTTCGGTAGCGTTCGATCTTCCAACACAGATGGGCATCGATTCGGATTCGACCCGCGCGTCGGGAGAAGTCGGGAGAGCAGGAGTGGCCATCGATACGGTCGAGGACATGCTCGTGCTCTTCGACCACATCCCGCTCGATACAGTGTCGACGTCGATGACAATCAACGCGACTGCCGCAACGCTCCTCGCGATGTACGTCGTTGCCGCCGAAGAACGAGGCGTTTCGCGAGCGAAGATCACCGGCACAATCCAGAACGACATTCTCAAGGAATACATCGCTCGCGGCACTTACATCTATCCGCCCGAGCCAAGTCTGCGGCTGATTGCCGAAGTGTTCCGCTTTTGTGCAGCTGATGTTCCAGGGTGGAATCCGATATCGATTTCCGGGTATCACATCCGCGAGGCTGGCGCCACTGCTGTGCAGGAGCTCGCATTCACTCTCGCGAACACTATGGAGTACGTGTCGCGCGCAATCGACGCGGGCCTCGAAGTCGATTCATTTGCGCCGCGTCTTTCCTTCTTCTTCGCGTCACACAACGACCTGTTCGAGGAAGTTGCAAAGTTTCGTGCTGCCCGAAGGCTGTATGCGCGCCTCATGCGCGAGCGATTCAATGCATCCGACGCGAGCGCCAGAATGCGCTTTCACACGCAGACTGGCGGCGTCACACTCACAGCGCAGCAGCCTCTCAACAATGTTGTCCGCGTAACAGTTCAGGCGCTTGCCGCGACGCTTGGCGGGACGCAGTCGCTCCACACCAACGGGTACGATGAAGCACTTGCTCTTCCAACTGCCGAAGCTGCCACACTCGCGCTGAGAACCCAGCAGATCATCGCGTACGAATCAGGTATTGCAAATACCGTCGATCCGCTTGCCGGGAGCTACTACGTCGAGAGCCTTACGAATGAGGTCGAGCAGCAGGCGGTGAAGCTGATCGAGAAGTCAGACGCAGCTGGTGGATCGGTTGCGGCAATCGCGGCGGGATTCTTTCAGGAAGAAATCGCGCGCAGCGCGTACGAACATCAGCTCCGCGTCGAGAGCGGGGCAACCACAGTAGTTGGCGTGAACAAGTTCACCGACGACGAGCCCCCTCCGCCGATTCCCGCGCCTGACTATTCACGTCTCGAGCACGATCAGGTGAGGTCTCTGGCAGACGTAAAGCGAAAGCGTGACGAGCAGTCTGTCAGACGATGTCTGGGTTCACTCTCCGAGGGAGCGGCGTCTCTCCTCTCAAAACGTGACGAGGGCAGCCACATGATGCCCTTGATCATCGAGGCCGTGAGAGCGCGGTGCAGCATCGGCGAGATTTCCGATGCTCTCGAATCACGATGGGGCCGGTACTCGCCGGCAATCTGACCGTCGGTCTGTAATAGAAACGTTACGTCGATAGCGATTCACTGCATCTGTGTGCAGATAAATTGGCTTGCATGACTCGTCTCTCGCGGCACCGTCCGGGTGGATCTCTCCGCTTCAGTGACGGATCAAAATCCACATTGCGAGGAAAGTTTCGCGAGCTTGGTGCTCGAGCGCTCACATTCGTCTACCGTCGCATGCTGTTCATGTCGTATCAGCTCGACGATGTGCGCATCCCTGTATACAACGCTTCGCTCGATATCTCGTTTGGAACGCTGCAGCCAAAGGACATCGATGCGTATCTGCGATTCAGGCAGAATGCCTGGCGCAGGGACATCGAAGAGAGACTGATGCACGGGGATCGCTGCTTTGTTTCCTGGCATGGACGGGAGATCGTTGACGCATGCTGGACGGCGACGGGACTGATCTACGTTCCATACATGCGCAAATTACTGAGAATTCCGCCTGGCAGCGTGTACAGCTACGATTCATACACGGCTCCTGAGTTCCGCGGTCGCGGGATCTACATGGCCCGGAATTCCTACACGGCCAGAGTCCATCAGTCAGAAGGGTTGAGCCGCAGCATCGCGCTCGTTGCTTACGAGAATTACTCGGCGTGGCTGATTCTTACGAGATCCGGCCTCAAGACACTCGGGGCGTACCATTATCTTCGCACGCCGCTCACGGGATTCTACTGGGAAACCACGGAGCCCGGTCACGAGCTTCCGCCGCTTTTGCGCGAGCGCGCTCGCGCTCTGGCGAGCGCCGGGGTGATAGGAGCAACGTCGGAAAGTTGACTGCGGCTTCTCAGGTTGCAGGTCCGGCTGGTCGCGCTCTCACTGGCAATCTCCGCGCGTTTGCTAAGGACCCACTCGATTTCCTCACGAGCACAGCGAGTGAGTTTGGTCCGCTGAGCGCATTACGCTTTGGCCGCTCGCGCGCGTATCTCATGAGTGATCCAGCGATGATCGAGGAAGTCTTCGTCAAAAAGCGACTCGATTTCATAAAGGCCGGTCCGATTCGAGCGCAGCGACGATTGTTCGGGCGCGGCCTTCTCATCAATGAAGGCACGTCATGGGCGCACCAGCGCCGCCTTGCGCAACCCGCATTTCATCCGGGAAAGCTCGGCCCGTATGTATCCCCGATCGAGAGACACACTGATGCAATGCTGCAGCGATGGGAGTCTCTAGAAAGAATCGACGTACATGACGAAGTGCAGAAGCTCCTTATGTCGATCGTCGCGGAATCGCTGTTCGGTCCCGATGTGGCTCCGGAAGCAGCGAAGATCGGCGCCGCCGTAGAGGGGGCAATGGATCGCTATGCTGCCCGTCGAGGAGCTGCGCGTCTCCTGCCTGACTGGATTCCGCTGGAGGATTCAAAGCGCTACGTCGAAGGCGTAGCTGAGCTCGATGACTTCGTCAGAAAAACAGTGGCTCAGCGGCGTGCGAGCGCTTCGAGGGAGGATCTTCTGCAGACGCTGCTCGACGCACGCGATGAAAGCGGCCGCGGCATGAGCGATCAGCAGATACGCGATGAAGCGGTGAATCTCTTCGTCGGGGGGTTTGATACTCCGTCACTTGCTCTGGCCTGGACGTGGTATCTGCTTTCGAAGAATCCACAGTGTGCGGCGCGTGTTGCAGACGAAGCAATCGCAGTGCTCGGGGAGAACGCGACTCTGTCGCTGAGTGATCTGCAGCGATTGACCTACACGCAGAACGTACTCAAGGAGGCGATGCGCCTCTATCCTCCCGCATGGATTCTTGGAAGAGAAGCAGTCAAGGATACCGAGATCGGTGGAGCGAAAATTCGCAAAGGCGAGACACTGTTGATCTCCCAGTGGGTCATGCATCGAAGCGAAGCTTATTTCGATAGTGCGCTCGAGTTTAAGCCGGAGCGATGGGAGTCTGACCTGGCGCTTCCGCGCTTTGTCTACTTTCCGTTTGGCGCAGGTCCTCGTGTCTGCATTGGCGCAGCATTCGCAACGCTCGAGTGCACGTTCGTGATTGCGATGATTGCACGGCGTTTCCGCTTTGCCATGTCGACGGGCTCTCCAGTACAGCCGCGCGCGACAATGACGCTTCGCCCGCGGGGAGGAATTCCAGCTCCTGTGATCCTGCGTTGACTTCGATCGCACATCCACATCCCCGCGCGAAACACGACACGCCTCCAGATGAATGGAATGCGGTCGCGGAGAAGTGGATCGAGCGCGTTCCTCACGACCTCTGGCGCAAGCACAGCGACGCCGTCAATTCCTTGCTTGTAGAGCGGTGGCTGCCAGATCGCGAGCTCGACCGCATTCTCAAGACCGATCTGTTCGATGAAGCAGTAACTGGCGGGCTTTATCCGGTGCTCTCCCGACACGCGAAATGCGTCGCGGCCCTGGACGTTTCGCGAACAGTTATCGAAGCGGCTGGAGCGAAGTATCCGAAGCTTCGCACTTACGAAGCAGACGTGAGAGCGCTGCCGTTCGAGTCAGATTCATTCGATGCGATCGTCTCGAACTCAACACTCGATCATTTTGGTGACAGATCAGACATCACCAGAGCACTCATCGAGCTGTACCGCGTTCTCAAACCAGGCGGCACGCTCATCTTCACACTGGACAACGCGACGAATCCGATAGTGGCGGTCAGAAACTTCCTGCCGTACAAGCTCACTCACGCCGCCAGGCTTGTACCCTATCCCGTAGGAAAGACGCTCAGCTCGTCTGACGCGAGGAAAGCCGTCGCTTCGGCCGGCTTCGAAGTCAGGGAATGCACCACGGTGATGCATGCGCCGCGCGTTATCGCAATTCCGCTGATGAACACAATCGAGAAGATCGGGAGTGTCTCCGCTCGGGCAAGGCTCCTCGACCTTGCGATGGCGTTCGAAAAGCTGGCAAAGCTTCCAACCAGAAACGTCACCGGGCATTTCGTTGCGATCAGAGCGATAAAGTCACCGTCATAAAGGGGTTCCCCATTGAGTGAGGTACCAGGCGAGTCTACCTTTGAAGGCTCCGGGCCCTTCTTGTTTTTTCTCTCCCACAATAACGAATGCCGCTGTACGAATTTCGCTGCCCTCAGGGGCACGACTTCGAGAAATTCTATCGCTCCATAGGTTCCGCGCCCTCGGCTGAAAAGTGTCCTGAGTGCGGGCAGCTGGCGGAGCGTCGCATGTCCGCAGCAGGCCTCGTGTTCAAAGGCTCGGGGTTCTACATCACTGACTACGGGAAGGACGGAAAAAAGCAGCAAAAGTCCGCCGAGACTTCGACTGCGAAGCCGGCTGAGTCGTCGCCCGCTCCGGCGGCAGCTTCAGAATCGAAACCCGCGGCAAGCGAATCGAAACCGGCGCCAGCGCCCAAGAAAGCAGAATGACTTCCGCTGATAGGATTCGCGCGGAGCTGATCACTGCCGCGCAGGAGCTTGGTGCGGACGCGTCCGTGGACCCAGTCATCGAGCGTCCACGCGATCCGTCACTTGGCGACTGGACCACAAACCTCGCCATGACGCTCGCACGTCCGCTGCGAAAGAAACCCGCGGAAATTGCCGGATTGCTGCGCGATCGAATGAGATTGTCGGAAGCGGGAGTACAAAAAGTGGATGTCGCAGGACCCGGCTTCATGAATTTCTGGCTTGATCCATCACGCATTGCGCAGTCCGTGCGTGAAGTCATTGACGCCGATCAGAATTTCGGCAAATCGAATGCGGGCAACGGTCAGCCGGTCAACATCGAATTTGTCTCCGCGAATCCCACAGGCCCGCTCCACGTTGGGCATGGTCGTCAGGCTGCGCTTGGTGATGCGATTGCGACGCTGCTCGAGTGGACCGGCTGGAAAGTGTCGCGTGAGTTCTACTACAACGATGCCGGCGCTCAGATCGAAAACCTCGCCGCAAGTGTTCGCGCGTGGCTCGAGTCGCTGCGCGGCGGAGACCTGGTGATTCCCGAAGGTGGATACCACGGTGAGTACATCAGGGAAATCGCTGAGCGGTACCTCACCCAACACGACGGGAAGATCGACGAAGGCGACGTAAAATCTTACGCGGTCGCCGCGCTGCGTGCAGAGCAGGACCTCGACCTTCAGGCTTTTGGCGTGAAGTTCGACAAGTATTTCCTCGAGTCGTCGCTGTACACCGATGGACGTGTCGAGCAGACCGTCGATGCGCTCAACGCGGCGGGCATGACGTACGAATCCGATGGCGCTCTCTGGCTCAAGACGAGTCAGTTTGGCGACGACAAGGACCGCGTGATGCGCAAGCGCGACGGCACATACACGTACTTTCTGCCCGATGTCGCGTATCACGTGACCAAATGGGAGCGCGGTTATCATCGCGCTATCGATGTACAGGGAGCAGATCATCACAGCACCACCACTCGCGTGCGTGCCGGCCTCCAGGCGCTCAGCATGGGCATCACTCCCGGTTATCCGGAGTATGTCCTGCATCAGATGGTGACAGTGATGCGCAGCGGAGAGGAAGTGAAAATCTCCAAGCGCGCGGGCAGCTACGTCACAGTTCGGGATCTGATCAATGAAGTCGGGCGTGATGCGGTCCGATTTTTCTTCCTGATGCGCAAAAGCGACTCGCAGCTCGTATTCGACATCGATGTTGCGCTCAAGCAGTCAGAGGAGAATCCCGTTTATTACGTGCAGATGGCGCATGCGCGGATGTGCGGAATCTTCCGCGTTGGAGAGATCGATCGGGATTCATTCACGCTCGACAATGTCGATCCCGGCGAGCTTCGTGAGCCTGAAGAGCAGGAGCTTATCAAGGCGCTCGCAGATTTCCCGCAGACTGTCGCGGGCGCTGCATCAGCGCTCGAGCCCCATCGCATTGCGAATTATCTCACCGAGACCGCCCGTCTCGCGCACCTCTGGTATCACAAGCATCATGTGCTCGGCGAGCCGGCGCCCATAATGAATGCGCGACTTGCTCTTGCCCGGGCGACGCAGATTGTCCTCCGCAACGCGCTTGGAATTCTCGGCATCACTGCACCAGAGCGGATGTAGAGTCACCAGATCAATCAACCAGATAATCAATGACTGTACTCGTAGTCGGTTCGGTAGCACTCGACTCAGTTGAAACACCTTTTGGAAAAGCCGAAGACGTGCTTGGCGGATCAGCAACGTTTTTCTCGTCTGCGGCAAGTCTGCTCACTCCCGTTCAGCTTGTCGGCGTCGTAGGAACGGATTATCCGATCGAGAAACTTCAGCCGCTCGCAGCTCGCGGAGTCGATCTCGCTGGTCTCGAGCGCGCCGATGGTCAGTCGTTCCGGTGGCGCGGACGCTACAGTCACGACCTCAATTCGGCAGAGACACTCGAGACGCACCTCGGTGTTTTTTCACGCTTCAGCCCGAAGATTCCAACGCAGTTCCGAAATGCGCCGTTCGTGTTTCTCGGCAACATCGACCCGCGACTTCAGCTCGACGTGCTCAAGCAGGTGGAAAAGCCAAAGCTGGTTGCATGCGATACCATGAATTTCTGGATCCAGAGTCGTCGGCCTGACCTCATCGAGCTTCTCAAGCACGTCGACCTTGTGACACTGAATGATGGTGAAGCGCGACAGCTCACCGAAAAGGTGAATCTCGTTCAGGCTGCGAAGTGGATAATGGACTGCGGCCCAAAGCACGTGATCATCAAGAAGGGAGAGCACGGCGCATTCATGTTCAACCGCAGCAGCATGTTCTTTGCGCCCGCATTTCCGCTCGAGAATGTGTTTGATCCAACCGGTGCAGGCGATTCATTCGCCGGAGGTTTTATCGGTTATCTCGCGCGCACTGATGATCTGAGTGAAGCGAACATGCGGCGCGCAGTGATGTATGGCTCAGCGATGGGAAGCTTTGCCGTGGAGAAATTCTCGACTGAGCGGCTGATGACGCTCACCCGTCCGGAGATCGACGCAAGAATTCGTGAGCTTCGCCAGCTGGTTGCGTTCGAGGAGGAGCTCAAGGCGTGAGCGAAGACGCGCTCCACTACCGGAGTGCGGGCGTTGACCTGAGCGCGTCAGACGACGCGAAGGCGCGTATAGCGAAGCTTGTCGCGTCAACACGCACCGCCGGCTCCGTGGGCTCCTTTGGCGGATTTGGTGGAATGTTCCGCTTGCCCACCGGGATGCGGTCTCCAGTACTTGTCGCCAGCGCGGATGGAGTCGGAACCAAGATCAAGATCGCGATCGAAAGCGGCCGTAACGACACTGTGGGTCACGATCTCGTCAATCACTGTGTAAACGACATTCTCGTTCAGGGCGCAGTTCCGCTCTACTTCCTGGATTACGTCGCGTTCGGAAAGCTCGATCCTCAGGTTCTCGAAGCGGTGGTTGCAGGTGTGGCAGCTGGTTGTCGTGAGAATGAATGCGCCCTGGTCGGTGGTGAAACGGCGGAGATGCCGGGACTTTACACACCGCCTGATTACGACCTTGCCGGATTTATTACCGGGTGTGTCGAAGAAGATTCCGTGATAGGCGCATCTCGGGTGGAGATTGGCGATGTGCTCATTGGGTTCGAGAGCTCCGGGCTTCACACCAACGGATACTCGCTCGCGCGAAAAATCGTGAGCGAAAAAATGAAGCTCGAGTGGGACGATCCATTTCCCGATCTCGATGCGTCTGCAGCGGATGTGATGCTGTCGATTCATCGATCTTATCTCCGAGGTTTGCGTCCTGTACTCGCGAAGATTCATGCGATGGCGCACATCACCGGCGGAGGGCTGCCGGGGAATTTGAATCGTGCGCTTCCGTCTGATGCGGATGCAGTGATCGACGGCAATACGTGGGAAATTCCCACGGTTTTCACCATCCTCGAAGGTGCAGGGAAGGTTCCGCGCGACGAGATGTTCCGTGTGTTCAACATGGGTGTCGGGATGGTTGTGATCGCTCCGCGTTCACACGCGGATGAGATAATCGGCAGCGCCCGGGTCGCGGGCGTTGTTGGCTGGGTAATGGGTGAAGTGAAGAATGGTAGCGGTGAGGTTGTGATTGCCTGACAGGCCAGAGGAGCTGCGAATGGACGAAGCATTGTCCCTCGCGCGCCGCGGCTGGGGACAAACCGCGCCGAATCCACTGGTCGGAGCTGTTCTTTATTCGGGCGATGAAAAAATTTCCGAAGGATATCACGCAAGATTTGGCGAGGCGCACGCTGAGGCCGTCGCCATCGCAAATGCTGGTGGCCGCGCGAAGGGTGCGACGCTCTATGTAAACCTCGAGCCCTGCGCGCACCACGGAAAAACTCCGCCGTGCGTAGATGCGATCAAAGCGGCGGAAATAAAACGAGTGGTGATCGCGACTCGTGACAACAACCCGGTCGCAACAGGTGGCGCAGAAGCGCTGCGCGACGCTGGGATTGAAATCGAAATCGGTGTGCGGGAAAAAGAAGCGATCGAGCTCAACGCACCATTCTTCAACGCGGTCAAGTCAGACCGCCCATGGGTTACGCTCAAGCTCGCGCTTTCTCTCGATGGAGCGATCGCCGGCGCGGAGCGCGCTGGAGGCTGGCTCACTGGAGATCCGTCGCGCGAAGAAGTGCAGCGATTGCGCGCAGCTTCTGATGCGATTGCAATTGGCGCTCAGACCGCAATCGCTGACAATCCCCAGCTCACAGCGCGGACGAACCCTCCGCCTCGTATCGCTCCGCTTCGCGTCGTCTTCGATCGCACAGCCCGCCTGCCATCGCAAAGTTTTCTCGCGCAGACTGCGAAAGAAATCCCCACGATCGTAGTCACTGCATCATCAACGCGATTTCCCGCAGACCTGGCAAACCTGGGTGTAGAGCAGCTCCGGGCGCACGACATCGACGAAGCCCTCACCAGACTAAAGAGTCGAGGAGTCATGTCGCTGATTGTCGAAGGCGGAGCGGGTCTCGCTGCGTCCTTCCTCGCGGGCAATTATGTAGATCGCCTTGTCATCTTCCGGGCGCCGATCATACTTGGCGAGGGCGCGCTTGGTGGGTTTTCCGGAATCGCATCCCAGGAAGTCGAGCATGCGCCACGCTTCACTCTTCTGGAGACCCGGGCCTTCGGGGATGACGTGATGTCGGTCTACGCAATGAGGCAGGCATAGTGTTCACTGGCTTGATCGAAGAATGCGGCGTGATAGAGTCGATCGATCGAACTGAAGCGGGGCTCGAGCTTCGAATTGCCTCTTCATTCACGGGCGTTGAACCCGGTGAAAGCATCGCCGTAAGTGGTCCGTGCCTTACGGTGCTGTCCTGCGGTCCCGGCTGGTTTTCCGTGGCCGCAATGGTGATGACCGTCGGCCGGACAACCATCGGAGACTGGAGGGTCGGAAGACGCGTGAACCTGGAGCGTGCCCTGCGCGCAGACCAGCGGCTTGGCGGCCACATCGTTCAGGGCCACGTTGATGGAGTGGGCTATGTCGAGAGCACCGAGAACCTCCCGGATACTCTTCTAATGAATGTGGCCCTGCCCGAGGGCCTGGCTCAAACACTAGTTCTGCATGGATCAGTGGCTCTCGACGGGGTGAGCCTTACCGTGAACGCCCTCGATGGTGATAAGTTGCAGGTGGCGCTTATCGAGTACACCTTGCACCACACCGCCTTGCAGGACCTGAGGCAAGGGGACAGGGTGAACGTCGAGACCGATGTCATTGGCAAGTACGTTCAACGACTGGTAGCGCCTTATCTGAGAAACTGACCGCCGCTGGCTGGTCAAAGGGGCAGCTTAATGCAATTCGGAACCGTCGAGCAGGCGATAGCCGACATCAAGGCAGGGAAGCTCATCATCGTTGCGGATGACGAAGACCGCGAGAATGAGGGCGACCTGATTTGTGCCGCGCAGCTAATCACGCCTGAGCTCGTGAACTTCATGATCAGGAAAGCGGGAGGATGGATCTGCCTCGCATTAACCGGCGAGCGCGCAGATCAGCTTCAGCTTCCACAGCAGAGCAAAGAGAACACGGAAGAACAGCGCACCGCTTTCACCATCACCATCGATGCAGCTGCGAGATTCGGCGTTACGACCGGTATCAGCGCACAGGATAGAGCGAAGACAATTCGCGTTGCAGTCGATCCTGCAACAGTGCCCGCGGATTTGCGGCGCCCTGGACACATCTCACCGCTTCGCGCGCGAGATGGCGGAGTGCTGCAGCGTGTGGGTCACACAGAAGCGGCAGTCGACCTCGCCCGTCTTGCGGGCCTTTATCCGGCCGGCGTCGTCTGCGAAATTCTCAACGAAGACGGCACAACGGCTCGTCGTCAGCATCTCGAGAAGTTCGCCATCGAGCACAACCTCACGTTCATCACCGTAGCTCAGCTTGTTGCGTACCGCCTACAGTCCGAGCGACTTGTGCACCGCGTTGCAGAAGCTCGTTTGCCAACCGAATTCGGAGTGTGGCGGGTAGTTGGTTACAGGAACGATGTCGATTCGCATGAGCATATCGCGCTTGTGCTCGGCGACGTGAAGGACGGGGATGAGAGCGTCCTTGTGCGAATGCACTCGAAATGCCTGACAGGTGATGTATTCCATTCGCTTCGCTGTGATTGCGGATGGCAGCTTCACACTGCGATGAAGACAATCTCCGACGAAGGCCGCGGTGTGATTGTGTATCTCGATCAGGAAGGACGCGGCATCGGATTGCTCAACAAACTGAAAGCGTACGAGCTTCAGGACACAGGTGCAGATACCGTCGAAGCAAATGAGCAGCTTGGATTCAAGCCGGATCTGAGGAACTACGGAATCGGAGCGCAGATCCTTCTCGATCTCGGATTGAGAAGAATTCGCCCGCTCACCAACAATCCTCGCAAGCTTGTTGGACTTGAAGGATACGGCCTCGTTGTTGACGAGAGAGTGGCGATTGTTCCACCAGCCACCGACGAGAACGCCGGATATCTCGACGCCAAGCGGGAGAAGCTGGGACACCTGCTGGTTTCCTGAATGGCTGAATTTACAGGCAACCCAGCTGGTGCCGGCCGCCGCATCGCCGTCGTCGCGAGTCGCTTCAACGAGACTGTAACCCGTGCTCTTGTAGATGGTGCGCTCGATGCGCTCGTGAGACACGGCGTCGCATTCGATGACGTCGATGTCGTATGGGTACCGGGCGCGTGGGAGCTTCCACTAGCCGTGAGGCGAGCTGTCGCCACAGAGCGATACGATGCGGTCGTCGCGCTCGGAGCGGTTATTCGCGGCGACACTCCCCACTTCGATTATGTCGCGGGAGAATCTTCACGCGGACTCGCCGATGCATCACGTGATGCCGATGTTCCCGTGGGCTTTGGCCTTCTCACATGCGACACACTCGAACAGGCACTCGAGCGCTGCGGTGGTGCTCATGGAAACAAAGGCTGGGATGCGTCAGTTGCCGCGCTCGAGATGGCGGACCTGCTCGACCAGCTGGATGTAGCCGATGAGAGTTGAATCGCGCGGACGCGCGCGCGCATTACAGGCTTTGTATGCGTGGGACCTTCGTGCAGGAGAAGATCTCACGCGCGTTGCAGTGAAAGTGTGGGATGATCTTGCAGTTGCTCCGGACGAAAGAAAATTCGCTGGCGGAATTGTCAAGACATTCGCTGCATCGCACGATGATCTCGATGCGGAGCTGACAGCCGTTACGGACAACTGGCGGCTCGAGCGCATCGGTGCAATAGAGAGATCAGTTCTCCGCCTCGGCGCTGCTGAGCTCAAGCGCGGGGAAACTCCACCGCGCGTAGTGATTCAGGAAGCAGTGAGACTCGCTGAAAGATTCGGAACTGCTGCCAGCGCGAAATTCGTGAACGGAGTGCTCGACGCATATGCCCGCCGTACGGGCGTTCTTTAGTGCGGATACTCATCGTCAACTGGAACGATCGCGAGAATCCATACGGCGGGGGCGCCGAAGTACATCTTCATGAAATCTTCGG
>JBKPNY010000196.1:0-1933 GCA_046732835.1 Gemmatimonadota bacterium
CGATATACCGCTCATGCAGCGGGTTGAGCTCGCGGCGGCCGTTGCCGATGCAGTCATGGAAACGCGTTCTGTTGCCCACTACGTCACGCGCGCGGTTGGCGGACGTGGCGCCGTGCGTGAGGTTATCGAGCTAGTGCTGAAGTCGCAGGGCCGTTGGAACGACCTGCTGGAACACTACTTGAAGTAAAGTTTTTCATCATCCATACTTTGCCTCTTCTTGATTAAGCGGGCGTAACTCAATGGTAGAGTGTCAGCTTCCCAAGCTGAAAGTTGCGAGTTCGAGCCTCGTCGCCCGCTCCAAATTATCGACTACCAGTCAGGCGGAAACTCAGTGCTTTAACTGCCAGGTCGTTCCGCATCCAAAGCGTTATGGCGTCAGTACGACGCGTCGCACCAATTCACCAAGCTTCCCATCTCACGCGCGGCCTCCAGCAGGCAAGGGAAGGAGACCCAACGCATGAAAAGACACCAGCTTAAGCGGGTCGCCGTTCTGGTCCTCTTGCTTATCACAGTCTCTATGTTCGGGCAGGCCAACGCTCAAAACGTGCGATTCGCGACTAGCAACAAAGCGTTGAATATTCCGCTTGAAATTGACAACAACATCGTTCTAATGCAAGTCCGAGTAAACGGCTCGCGACCTCTCAAGTTTATCTTTGACACGGGCGCTTCACATTCGGCTATCGATTCGAAAGTGGCGGCGGAATTAGGATTAAAACCAAAGGGCCTCGCCCGCGGCACCGCGACGGGCGGCCGCATTCAAGGCACATACGCTACCGGTGTAACATTGAGCGTGCCAGGAGCCGAAGTTTCTGATCAGACAGTCTTCTTAACGCCATTTCCCGAAGTGCCCGGTTTCGAATTTGACGGAGTAATCGGCTACGGCTTCATCAATCAATTTGTGATCGAGATTGATTACCTGAACAAGGTGATGAATCTGTACGACCGACAAACTTACGCCTACAAAGGAAGTGGGAAAGAAATTCCGCTTGCGTTTGATGGAGGAAACATTCCATCTGTGTTGACCGGCATCGTTGTCGAGGGACGCCGACCTATAGAAGCCAGGCTGGAAGTGGATACGGGAGCAGACGGCACCGTAGTCATGAATGGTTCGTTCGTCAAGAAGCAGCAGTTGCTGGCCGCCATGCCAAAGGCAGTCAAGGATCGGGGACGCGGATTAGGGGGCACGGAAAGCCGGCTGCTTGGCCAGGTCAAAGCCGTACAGTTGGGAGAATTCGTAATGAAAGACCCGCCAGTCATTCTTCTGCTGGACACCGAACTGGAGAGTAAGGGTGGCGATGGCGTAATCGGCGGAGAGATTTTTCGGCGCTTCAAAATCGTTATCGATTATTCCCGCAAGCGCATGATTCTCGAACCTAACAAGAGCTTCAACGACGCGTTTGAAATTGAGGGAGGCGACGAATAACGCGTCGCAACTGGCGCTGAATATCAAGCAGGACTGGAAACAAGCAGCGATCGATAACGGAGCTAGCGCGCAACTTGCGGCTTTGCCGCACGATGTGCGGAAGGCCTCTGGCCTTCCGTAGCCTTGCCCTCAGGAATGTCGGGCTATGCCCCATCTGGGGCGAAGCCCCAACTACTTCTAACCCTGCCGGAAGGCCGCAGGCCTTCCGCATCGGGCGGCAAAGCCGCTTCGACGAACCGACGTTCCGCACCTTCCTGTCAAAAGTGACAGGGACTCCCTCTCCTTCGTTCCGATACACTCATTCGCGATTCTGCACCCTCAGCACGGGTCTTCGGTTTCCTTCTGCTTTTGGAAATCGCGGCGTTCGCATTAAGTGAAGGACATCCAGAAGATCATGAATAAAACTTCCGCCGTCGTTGCTCACGTTCTCACCGTCGTGTTGCTGGTTATGCCTCTCACGACTGAGCCGGTGGCCGCGCAGACAAAAGTGATCGGACCGACAGACCGGAC
>JBKPNY010000197.1:0-5669 GCA_046732835.1 Gemmatimonadota bacterium
GCTTTCGGTCAAAGCACTCGCGAACGCGCAACACGCATCGTGTGGTTGAAGACGAATGCGGCGCCCCTTCGTTCGATAGACCCCACGCAGCAAGCAGATGATTTCAAAGATCTGGAACCGATTAGTCGAGCCATCGGTGACTCACGTATCGTGATACTCGGTGAGCAATCGCACGGTGAAGGCGCGACGTTTCTCGCCAAAGCGCGCATCATCAAGTTCCTGCACCAGCGCATGGGCTTCGATGTTCTCGCGTGGGAAGCTGGACTCTTCAACGCAACTGATATGGATGCGGCTGTACGCGACACGTCGGTTCCGCTGGACCAGGCGCGCGAACGCGGATTGTATCCTATCTGGGCGCTGAGCGCGCAGGTCGCACCGGTCTTCGAGTACGCTCGTTCAGTGGCAGCGTCACCACGACCGCTCGAGATGACCGGAATCGATCACCAATTTTCCGGAGCCGGTCCGTCGCGCTGGGTTCCGGCACTCATCGAGTTCTTCGATCGCGCGGATACCACCATCCTTTCGACAGAGATCCGGTCAAGCTTGCGAAGCGATATGCGAACGGTGTTCAGCCCCGACGCAACGCCGGCGGATATTCGCAACATTGCCAACAAGTGGCGTGGCCTGATGACCGTCCTTGATGGAGCGCGTTCCATTCTCGAGAAGACACACGGATCGACTCGCGTCGCGTTCATGAGGCGCAGCGTCGACGCGACCGTGGCGTCTTTCGAGGGCCTCGCGCGCATGCGCGAGTCTGGTGGAAAGTTCGTCACTGCCGACAACAATTTTCGCGATCAATGGATGGGAGAGACGTTGGCGTGGCTCGCGAATGAGCGATACAAGGGTCGCAAGATCATCGTCTGGGCAGCGGCGTTCCACACGCTGCGCGAACCGTCGGCGATCGTCCTCGACTCGGGCGCAGATTTCAGTTACAAGGGAATCGTCACAATGGGGCAGGTCGCTCACGCCGCCCTTGGCAACGCAGTCTACACCATTGCGTTTACATCGGCGGAAGGAACCTATGGAACTGTGACGAGCAATCAGCCCTCGCCGTTCTATGCTCCAGTTCGAGGATCATTGGAAGACATGCTTACGGCAACGGGACAACGCTTCATCTTTTTGAATTTGCGAGGCCTGCCGCACAAGCACTGGCTGCGTTCGCCGATCACTGCTAATGCGCTCTCAAATTCAGCTGTGACGACGGATTGGACGAAACAGTTCGACGCATTGGTGTTCATTAGAACGATGTTCCCGAGCACCAGGGGACCGCTCGCTCCAGCGGATGCCGTACTTACAGATCCATCATCCGCTCGGCCCCGCTAACACCTGTTGCTTCACCCCTTCGTGGATCCCGCATCGTTACCGATGCGGAAGAAGATGGGAGTGGGTAGTGCAAAGGTCGTTATCGGGTTGGCGGTAAAATTGAAATTCCACGCGCCACCTTTCTTTGGCGGCGGCTGCTTTATCTGCATGGACACAGTTACACCGTTCAGTACTCCGCTGTAGGAGTAAGCACCATCGCTACCAAGTCGGAAGGACCCCGCCGGGATGGTCCACGTATACGGACCGGCGCGCACGACGATCTGCTCAGTTAGCGGGTTCATGCCATTGCTGCTCGAGCCCGGTGTGAAGCTGCCGGAAAGGTTGAGCGAAGGTGGTTTCCCGTTGCTGATCTTCGTCGTCGCCTGCAAGCGTCCAAACGCAGTCGTGGTACCCGCAGGAATCGGATAGCCGTTAACGGTCACTCCGCCAGCGGGCCCCGTCGCGGCGACTGCGATCTCAGTGACTGCGCCCGATGAGTTCTTGTATTCGGTGACTGTGCCGGTAGCACCATTTGCAACCGTAATGACGACTGTCTCGCCGTTGACGATGACGACCATTGTGCCTTCGCCAGTGAGAACTTCCAGCGCGAGAGAAGCCGGCGGATCACTGATTTGGATTGCGCACGCCCTTCCGTTGAAGCAGCCTCCGACGTCCCCGAAATTGTTGACGAACGGGTGCAGCTCATATCTCGTTGCCTTACCGTCCAGCTGGATCGCGATCACGTCCGCGTATATACCGGTCGCTCCCGGCGTGATTGCGAACTCCCAGGCTATGCCATTGGTCCAACCGCCGGGATACGCACGATACGTGATGAATGACGGCATTGAGACGATCCTGCCCACCGTCACGTTGTTGCGATTGAAGCGCGTGCTTCGAACGAGCGGCTGCTCATCGATTGCGTCAGCCAGCCCGTCGCCATCGGCGTCTGGCGGCCAGAGGAGCGTCCCGTTGCTGGCGACATACGGAGCCGCACCAACGTAACATGCTCGGACATCATACCAGCCCTGCAGCACACGAGTGCTGAATGTCGTCCTGCCGGTGCCATCCACCGCCGCAGCCGATTGCAGGATGGTCCCGCTGCTGCAATCAGTGCCACCATTGCGGAACTCGACGCTCCCCGTCGTCACATCGGCGCCGTTGCTGGTGACGGTTACATGAGCGGTGAAGGTGACTGATGAAACGGCGGTCGAGGGATTGGCAGGATTGGCGCTTACGACTGTTGTCGTCGCAATTGGCGGCGGAGGCGGCGGGTTGTTGAATGTGAGTGTCGCTGTTGCCGAGTTATTACTCTGGCCGCCCTGGTTGTCGCTCGCATAGGCGGTGACTGATGTCTGTCCTGCTGTGCTTCGCGAGTACGTGGTAGTACTGCCTGTTGCCGCGCCGGTTCTGTCAGCTGCCGACCAGTTGTACGCTACTGTGCCGCCGTCGGGATCGGTCGAATTGCTGGCGGAACAGCTAATTGTGGAACCGGTCGTCGCAGTGAGCGAATCACAAACTACAGTGGGAGTTGTCGGTGAGCGGTTAATGAATGTCAGCGTGACTTCGCTCGAGTTGTTCGAGTTGTCGGTTCCATCTGTTGCATAGGCGGTAACGACAGTCGTGCCAGGGAGCGAGCGGGAATATGTGGTGCTCGTTCCTTCGGCTCCTCCGCTTCGATCCGTATCAGACCAGACGTAGGTGATTGCGTCGCTGTCAGCATCGGTCGACCCTGAAGCAGTGCAGGTGATCGCCTGGCCGGTCGGAGTGGACGTCGGAGTACAGTCGACCGTCGGCGTCGTCGGCGCTGTGTTCGATGGAGGTGGGCGAGTCGCGGCACCCCAATCGTACCCGAAAAGTGTCAGAGGGGCGGTGATCGCGACATCACCGGTCCCATCCGTGTGTATTATCCGGAGCGAGCCTCCCGGCCCTGCCTGATAGAGGATCCGCGTGCCGTCCGGAGACCACGTGGCAGTGGGGCCGCCATTCGGTGCCGTTGGCAATAGCGTCACATTGGAACCGTCGGCGTTCATCAACCGCACCTTGATGCCCGTTCCGTCATCCCCGTTGTATGATATTCGCGAATCGTCTGGAGACCACGACGCCCGCGGTGTGCCGCCAATCGAGGAAATTCCCGTGGGATTCGTGCCGTCGGCGTTGATGATGTAGATCGAGGGATCAGCGAAAACACTGGTGAATACAACCCGTGTCCCGTCATGTGACCAGTCAGGGTAGAGCAAATTCCCGGTCATTGCGGTGGTGATCGAGGTCACCACCTTCGTCGCGACATCGACGACTAATATCGGTTTTACTCCGCTGCAGGCGGTATGTCTGTAGAAGACGATTTTGGTGCCGTCGGGCGACCACCGCGGGCGCCGGTGGCATGTACCCGTGGTTTGACCAGTGCTGGTCAATTGCTCGACTCCCGTCCCGTCCCGGTTGACCACGTATATCCCGTCAACGCCACCGAATGCGATTCTCTCACCATTCGGCGACCATGAGGGGTCCACCACGTTGTTCATTGCCAGGATCTGCGCGGTATTCGTCCCGTCGGCATCCATTATTGAGATGCCCCCGCCTGTTGAGATTACGATCTGACCATCGGTCGCCGAGGGCGCGCCTGATCCAATGTCTTGCCGGGTCTCCCCTTGAGGGGTCGGTGCTTCTGGCTCCAGCGGCAGATTGTCCCGGCAACTCATGAGCGCGACAACGCTCACTCCGAGCAACGACAGAATTCCAGATGCCTGCATCCCGAACCCCCTGGCGGCCATTTGCGAATACCCTTTTCCTCTCTATCGCAAATGGCGGCCAGAAGGGCCGATTTTTTTTCTACTGTCCCGAGCTCTCCCCCAGCTCGGCGAGAAGCTCGTCCAGCTGATCGAACGTCTCGACCATTGCGTCCTGTGCTCCGGTGCCGGCAGCGTCGAGCGCTTCCTTCGACGGATACTTCTCGTTCAGAACGACCAGCGTCTTCCCGCCCTTTTCCTCGAAGGTCACGGTCGTGACAGATCCGCCCTCGCCACCTTCGTCATTGGTCCACGCGAGGCGTGAATACGGCTCCACTTCGACATACGTTCCGAAAAACGCGGCAGGCTCGGGGCTCGCATCGAACACCAACCGATACTTACCGCCGACACGAGCATCGATCTCGCAGGACAGAAGTTTCATTCCCATCGACTTGGGCACCCACCAACGCTTGAACAGCTCCGCCCTGGTAAACGCCTCGAACACGATGCGTGCCGGACCGTTGATGGTCCGCGTGACAACCACCTCGCGGTCCGACTTCCGTTCCACCGTGGTGCGATTCTTCACGGGGCCGGGCTTACTTTCGATTTTTGCGTTCATTGCTCTTCTCCTTTCGTGTGAGTTCCTCGACAACTTTGTCCAATTCGTCGAAGCGTTCGTCCCAGCGCTGGCGGTACCTCTCGAGCCAAGCCGTCTCTTGCTCCAATCGTCGCGGGCCCAGCTGACACGTCCGTACGCGTCCGATCTTCTTCGTGGTGACGAGACGCGCCTGCTCCAGAACGCCGACGTGCTTCTTCATGCCCGTCAGCGTCATGTTGAACTTCTCGGCAAGGTCAGTGATCGAAGCATCGGCTCGTCCGAGCTGCTCCAGAACACCACGCCGCGTGGCGTCCGAGAGGGCAGCGAACGATGTATCGAGTCGAGTGGTCTTATACTGAACCATATGGTTCAGTATTTAATGCAAGCCGTCGCGGCGTGCAAGGGGGTGGCGGCGAAGAATGACGAGTCCTACAATTTCAGCCTCAATTTGGAATTGGCACAACCCGATGAATTGTTCGAGCCAATAGTTGCTGAGGCGCGACTCGAAGACTCACACTGAGGAGACGCAATGAATTTGAATAGAGGCTGGCGACACAACGTTGCGTTGCCGCTGCTTGCTCTCACATTCGCGGTCCCTGTGCGCGCGCAGAAGGACACAGCGGCTTCTTCCTCCGACGTGTCAATTCGCGTGACTCTTCTCGGAACCGGGCGACCCGATCCGGTCATCGACCGGTTCGGACCGAGCACTCTCATTCAAGCCGGTGACGAGACGCTGCTCTTCGATTGCGGACGGGGAGCAGCGCAGCGCATCTGGCAGCTGCGTGTTCCGCTGTCGCGCATCAGTGCTGTTTTCCTGACGCACCTGCACTCGGATCACACGGTCGGCCTGCCTGACCTGTGGCTCACCGCGTGGCTGCCGACGCCCTACGGACGCCGCGTCACACCTCTCAGCGTTTGGGGACCGACGGGCACACGCGGCATGACGGACGGTCTTGTGCAAGCCTTCGCATGGGACCTCGACCGCCGCTCGCGCGGCGAAGGACTTCCAAAGACCGGTGCTGCTTTCGATGCGCACGAAGTGCAGC
>JBKPNY010000198.1:0-6240 GCA_046732835.1 Gemmatimonadota bacterium
GGTACGGAGAAATCGGAGGTTACACGGAGTTTTCTTTTGTTGACTACAGAACTGCAGTTCCGTCGTTCAAAAAAGAAAAGCTCCGTGTACCCTCCGATTTCTCCGTACCTCCGTGCTTAATTTTTTTATGTAGTTTGGCCCAAGGAAACAGCTCGATATGATCGAGCAGCGAGAACACCGCCGATGAATCCACCAAGGTGAGCCTGCCAGCTGATTCCCACCTGGCCGGGAAACACTCCGAATACAAGTCCGCCGAACATGAATGCGACGACAACGCTGATGAGAATGCTCGCAGCACTGCGCGCATACCAGCCACTCAGGAGTAGAAATCCGAGGTAGCCGAAGATCACTCCACTCGCACCAACGTGAACAGAACCGGATGCTCCAAGCAGCCATGCGAGCAATCCCGAACCAAGCATTGCCGACGCGGTCACCGAAACAAAATGCCGGGGATCACGCAGCATCACGAACCATCCCATGATCGCGAACGGAATGCTGTTCGCCAGCAGATGCGCAAAGCTCCCGTGCAGGAAAGGCGCAAAGAGGATTCCGCGCAGGCCGATCAGCGAGCGTGGAATTACCCCGAGTGAAAGGAGCGCTCCGTGAGTTGCAACGGTCGCGAAGAATACAATCCACATTATCGCGACAATGCTTCCGAGCACCGTTGCCTGCCGCTTCAGTGTGTCGCTCATAGCTCTCGTTTCGGGACTGGTCACGTCTCACACTACTGAAAAGGAACGCCGGAAGATTCAGCTAGCGGCCGCCTCCACCGCCTCCGCCCCCACCGCCTCCCGAGGACCCGCCCCCTCCCGAACCCGAGCTCGACCCCGGTGGCGTAGAAGCCGACGAAATCGACGAGCTGAGACTCGACCCGATCGATCGCGAAAAATCGCCGAGGTTTGTGACTGGCCCGTGCCCGCCGTACCATCCCATGTTGTTCGCGGCCTGCGCCGCAGCTGCGGCTCCCGCGGCCGCAGTGAATTTCTTCGTCCACGCGTCTTCGACGCCGAGCGCGACAGCAAAAGGCAGAAGAGCCTCATATCGCGAAGCATCGAGCAACGGCTCGTCAGGACCCTTCATGCTCCTGAGCTCGTCACGCTCGGCGACACTCATATAAAGCTTGAGGCCTTCGGTTTCGTCCAGAAGCTGCCGTCCTTCAGCCGTCGGCGCTTTGATGAGAAACGCAAACACTACGAGCGAGATGAACATCAGCACCGCAATGCCGATGATTACCGGAATGCCGTATCCGCCGGACGCTACGAATGATGCAATGCCGACAACAATTGCAATGAGCCATGAAACCGCGACCTGTTTTCCGTTTCGCTTGAAGTAGCGAGGCTGGAATTCTCTGTCGAGGGCCTTCCTGTGAACGTCGCGCGCACCTGCGACAATCGTGGCATTGGTATTCTTGAGAACTAGCGGGCTGCCAGCGCGAAACAGAGCCGCGTGCAGCGCTCGCTGCGTATCAGTAACAGGTTTGTCGTTTGCTGACTGCGTGTCCTCGAGCTGCCATTCGTTCTTGAAGATCTTTTCGCGCTCGGTGATCCTCAGATATCCGGCGACAGCCAGTGCGAGCACATCGCCGGTGAAACAGCGCATGTCGTAGCCCATCTTCTGCAGGTAGTGCAAACCTGCCGGACTCTGGCCCTCGCGCGGCTCATATCGAGCGATGATGATCCCTTTCTGCGGATCACGCCCAACTCTGCTCCACTGTCGGTACATGTACACGAGCAGAAACAGAAATCCCGCGAGTGCAATGAGAATTCCTCGATTGTCGAGAAGAATCCATTTCGCTTTCTGTGCCTGGGTAGGCTCGGGAATCAATCCTTTGGGAAACGTGAGTACGATCGTGAATCCTTCATACGATCCCAGAGGTTGTGTGAGTCGGTAGCGGGCGACGCCAGGCGAAGGAATCTCCGCTACGTAAGCGGTTCCCTTTGCGCCCTGTGGACCGGTGTACGCTTCCGCGTGGAGCTGGTTAACCGGAACAGGCGACGGCAGATGCACTTCAACTGATCCGCGCTCGATCGGAAAAATCCAGCCCGTCCCTATTGCGTTCCAGTAGAGCTCGTCGTGATCGGCGAAGAATCCTAGCTGCCGTGTTGTACGATATCGAAGTGTGTACACGTAATCCGCCGGCACCGGCAGAAAGTCATCGTTGCCTGTGTTGATGCGAACGCCGTTCGACATTCTCTCGGTAAACCACGGCTCGATGACGTCGTTCTTCTCGACACTCTTAACGTCGAGATCGACTTTGACCTGATTCCCGAAGCGGTCGCGGTATCGAGTGGGGAAATCGCGATAGATGCCTCGACGAATCTGGTTGCCTTCAGCGCGAACGCCGATGCGCTCAGTTACATCGAGACTTCCATCTTTCTGAATGTCGACCACAATGTCATAGGAAGTAATTCTTTCCTGAGCATTGAGCTTTCCGGCGCTGAGTAAGAGCGCAAGAACAATCAAGGCGCGCCTCAAGATCCGAGCTCCACATTTATCGCAGCGCGATCGTCTTCATCTGCGCTGAAGAATTCAGTCGAACGAAATCCGCCGGCTTGCGCGACGAGCATTCCGGGAAATCGCTCGAGGGATGTGTTGTAGTCGCGCACCGCGCCGTTATAGAACCTTCGCGCGTACTGAAGATTGTTCTCGACATCGACGAGATCGCGCTGCAGCTGCAGGAAATTCTGATTCGACTTGAGATCCGGATACGCTTCCTTGAGCGCAAGCAGCTGACTAACGCCTTTCTGCAAAGCGTTCTCGGTTTCGCCGAGCTTCGCCGGGCTTGTCAGCGCCATGGCCTGCGACCTTAGCTCAGTCACAGAAGTCATCACACCGCGCTCATAGCCCGCATACCCTTTTACCGCTTCTACAAGCTGTGGAACGAGATCATGCCGTCGCTTGAGCTGAACGTCGATGTCAGCCCACGCCGTGCGGACCTGATTTCGCAGCCGAATCAGTCCATTGAACGAAACCACACCCCATATCACGACTGCGAGCGCCAGCAACAGGAAAACAGTTACGATCATTCAAGCCTCTCTTGCGCTGTAGAGCGAAATACAGCCGATTCCCGCCATGCCAAAATACCTATCCCGGACACTTGCGGCATTGGTTTTCAGCGCCAGCGCCGCAAACGCTCAGCAGGCTGCGACGTTTTCAATTACGCAGATCAGGAGCTATCCGTTTCCCAATGAGCTAACCGCGGCGTCTACAGGAAGCAGGATCGCATGGGCATTTAACGAAAGCGGCCTTCGAAATGTTTATGCAGCCGAAGCCCCGGATTGGAAAGCGAGAAGACTCACAAATTACGATCGCGATGACGGCCAGGAGCTCACGAGCATCCTGATATCGGCCGATGGCAAGTACGTCGTGTACGTACGCGGCGGTGAGCACTCCGCCAACTGGCAGGGACCGCCGCCGAATCCAACTTCGAATCCGATCGCGCCTAAGGTGCAGATGTGGAGCGTACAATTCGCTCCATGCGCGACTGGACCATGCGAGCCAAAGCTTCTCGCCGAAGGCGATGATCCCGAGCTGTCACCCAGCGGCGATCGCGTTGCCTTCGTAAAAGAACGAGCGATATGGATAGTTCCTACAGACGGCTCGAGCCCCGCAAAGAAGTTCTTCTCCGCGAACGGCGATCTAGACGGCCCCCAGTGGTCGCCTGACGGGAAGAAAGTCGCATTTGTCTCGAGTCGCGGCGATCACTCATTCGTTGGCATCTACAGCGGCGACTCTACTTCAATAGTATGGATCGCTCCGAGCACATCGCGCGACGCATCGCCACGATGGTCACCCGACGGGACACGCGTTGCGTTCGTTCGTTCGCCAGGAAGTGGCGGTGCGCCTGACTCGGTTCTCGTGAGACAACGGAGAAGGTGGGCAATCTGGAGCGCGGATCCTGTAACCGGTGAAGCAAAGCAGCTGTGGGACGCGCCCGACAAATCATATCCATCAACTCATGGAGGAACGAATCTTCGCTGGGCAGCGAAAGGGCGCATCGTTTTCTTATCCAACGCCGATGGACAGGCGCATCTCTATTCCCTTCCTGAGAATGGCGGAGCTCCGCTCCTCCTGACTCCCGGCAACTACATGGCCGAGTACATCACGCTGAGCCCGGATCGCCAGTTCCTTGTATTTGCAGGCAACGCAGGAAGCGACGCTGATGATATCGACCGGCGGCACATCGTGAAAGTCCCGGTCGACAAAGCGGAGCCGCAGGTCATGACTCCGGGCCCAGGTCTCGAGTGGACTCCATTCATTACGGATGACGGAAAGTCGATCGCGTTCATCGGTGCAACATCGAGTCGTCCACCGCTTCCTGGAGTGATGCCGGTCAATGGAGGAAAGCAGGTGTGGATCGGCTCCGATCGCATTCCGTCGAATTTTCCGACTAAGCTCGTCACGCCTGCAAAAGTCGTTCTGAAATCGCCTGACGGAGTCGAGTTTCACTCACAGGTTTTTAATCCCGGCGGCACGTCGAAAAAACCCGCGATCATCTACGTCCATGGCGGCCCGCCAAGACAAATGCTGCTCGGCTGGAATTATTCCGACTACTACTCCAACGCTTACGCGCTGAATCAGTATCTCGCGAGTCGCGGATTTGTTGTGATGTCAGTGAACTACCGCCTGGGAATCGGATACGGGCGTGACTTTCAGCAGGCTGATCACACCGGATCGCAGGGCGCTGCGGAATATCAGGATGTGAAACGCGCAGCCGAGTGGCTGCGAGGGCAGCCGTTCGTCGATCCAGCGAGAGTTGGAATTTACGGCGGATCTTACGGCGGATTCCTTACTGCATTGGCGCTTGCGCGCAATTCGGACCTTTTCGCCGCAGGTGTCGACATTCACGGAGTTCATGATTGGACAACCGAGCGTGCGCGCGGACTCTTGAATCGCGATCGGTACGAGCAGGCACCCGATCTCGACAAGGCTCTCGAGACGTCGTGGAAGTCATCCCCGGTGTCGTACATGAAAACATGGAAGTCGCCGGTGCTTCTGATTCACGGCGATGACGACCGCAATGTGAGATTCAGCCAGACTGTCGATCTGTCACGGCGACTGACCGAGCTGGGTGTCCCGTTTGAGGAGCTCGTCATTCCGGACGACACGCATCACTTCATGCGGCACTCAAACTGGATTCGCGTAGACTCAGCGACAGCTGCTTTCTTCGAAAAGAAGTTCAGCCGATAACTTTCGGCGGTTCGCCGGAGACAGGCTCTCCGCCATCGGGCGCAGCGACTTTTTCGTCGGTGCGCCCTTCGTCTGCCTTTTTCTCCTCGTGAATTGCGGGAAGTGATTCAGGATGAATCCATCCCTGTTCCACTGCATGCTTTGACGCGCCGAGTGTGTCCTCTGCCAGGACCAGAGTTGATCCGGCATCGAGCACTTCCTTCGCCAGTTTTTCAATCGAAGCTTTTCGTTCTGCGTCTCTGTTCACATCGCGGATGTAGATGCACAGCACACGGTCAGGATATTCTCCGACGATCTGCCGGTAGATCTCCGGATCCTGCTGACTCGAGTCGCCGATGAGAATGAATTTCATCGACGGGTAGAGATCCAGGAGATTCTGAATAGCGACGCCTTTGTGCTCGAAGTGACGTGATGAACCAAGTGCTGAGAGGCTGATGTCCCAGTCGCGTAACATTAGCGGACCTTTAGGAATTCTCTGGATGTCCATGAACTCCGTGATCACGTCATAAATGTTCCACGGGCTGCTCGATACATAGAAGATCGGATTCTTCTCGTCGCCGCCTGCTCCTTTCCGAAGTGCCTGATAAAACGCTGCGACTCCGGGAAACGGCAAACGTGTTCGTGCGTTTCCCAGCATCACGGTTCGTGCGGCTTGGAGAAAATTGGAGACGCGCGATTGAATCACTGTGTCGTCTATGTCGCTGACGACGCCGAACTTTGCGGACGATGGCGGAATGAGTATCTCGCCTTTGCCCTCTACTCGCATGTCGGGAAACTCAACTCCGTACGATTCCCACTCATCGCTCGGCGCTTTGGCTGTATCGAGCCACCCTGCCAGGAATCCTTCGCTATCGGCTTTGCAGTCGATTTTCGTCCCGGCATACTCGACGGTGACTTTCGCATGACCGACGGGATCGCTGTCTACTCTTCGCCACGTGTTGAGCAGGTTTCGAAAGAGAGAATCGCGGTCAGTGCTCGCGCTAACGCCGATTTTTTCGACGACTCTTCCGTAGAATCTCGCCTTCGTTTCGTTGCCGTATCCGCGATATG
>JBKPNY010000199.1:0-3866 GCA_046732835.1 Gemmatimonadota bacterium
GAAGTTGCGTGGTCGTGACTACGAGCGTTTCACAGAACGTGCAAACCGCGGCAGGAATGAGAGTAGCCTTGTTTGTTGTAGCTCCGCTATCATTTGACGGCCTTTCCCTTTCGAGATTGCTCATCGTATTTCCGAATATCAGCCTTGGCTTCGGTCTCTCGCCCCATGCCGCGAAAGACTATCGCACGTTGGTAGTAAATAGCGGCGTTACTCGGGTTCAATGTCAAAGCTTTGCCAAAATCGTCAATCGCTTTTTCATAATCCTGTTTTTGGCTGTTTGCGCGACCTCGATAGACGTAGAAGTCCGACACTTCAGGGTGCAATTCAATCGCCTTATCGTAGTCCTTAAGCGCCAACTCAATTTTACCCTGATTCACATAAGCCACTCCGCGGTTGTTGTAGGCGACTGCTAATTGGGGGTTCAGCGCGATCGCTTTATTAAAATCGTCAATCGCCTGGTCATATTTGAGTTCAAAGTTGTATAGAGTTCCGCGATCAAAGTGAGCGTCCGCAGAATTCGGATTCAATTCAATTGCCTGATCTAGGTCAACTATCGCCGCACCCAACTCGCTTCTCTTAAGATGAGCAAGTCCCCGAGCGTCATACGCTACGGCTAACTTTGCGTCCAACTGAATAGCCTTATTAAAGTCAGCCATCGCTTGATCCAGATGGTCCTGAGCAGAGAAAGCCTCACCACGTTTGACATAGTGATCAGCGTCTTGCGGATCCAACTCAATCGCACGGTTGAAATCGCTGATCGCCTCGGCATACCTAGCTTTGGTGGAGTACGCAAATCCGCGATTCGAATAAACCTCGGCTAACCGAGGATTCAAGTCTAAGGCTTTGCTGAAGTCAGCAATCGCCTGCTCGGTTTTGCCCAGCAAGCCGTAGCCAGCGCCACGACAACCGTAGGCCTCTGCAAGCGCCGGCTGAAGTTGAATCGCCCGGCTGCAATCAGCGACAGCTTCGTCATACTTAGCGATCTTGTTATACATTCGGCCGCGCTTGTGATAAGCCTCTGCGTACTCCGCGTTGGCAGCTATCGCGCGGCTGTAATTTTCAATCGCACAGTCATAATTCTTCGCCTCGCGGCATTTCTCGCCACGTTGGAAAAGAGCTTCTACGCTGTCGGCGCCGGGCTCGATCGAGTCTTTCAGCCAACCGGAGATGAAGACTCGAAAAACAACGCCAAAAACAGCCGCGATGACGACGAACGCGACGAATACCCAGATAACCTTCTTCCAATTCGTTGGGGTGAGCGCCTTGCGCTTTAGGTCTTCCTCATTTTCCTGTTCGGTGCTCATTGCACTCATTACTCGGGCGTCAAAACGCCAAGGTCAGTTAAGGTTGTGGAAGTGGCGTCGGCGTAGGCTGTCCTAAAACAATGGCGTCGGCGATGCGGTCGTTTTGGATGGCTTCAGAGGTTCGACCCTGCCTCCTCCGTACCTCAGCCAAGCCGCGATAAGGGACGGGACTCCTCGAGTCTAGGTCGGCCGCAGCCTGGTAGTCCTTTACGGCTGCATCATAATTCTTGATCGTGAGAAAGGTGTTGCCCCTGCTGACGAGCGATTCGGGATCGACAGGAAGAATCTCGATGGCCTTTGAATAATCAGCGATAGCAAGTTCAAACTCTTGTTTCTGTGCCCTGACGTGCCCCCGCCATTTCCAAGAGTCTCTGTAGTTAAGGTTCAGATTGATGGCCTTACCGAATTCTTCGACGGCAGGATCTAAGATCGCAAGGCTGAGGTAGGTTTGTCCCAAATAGAAGTGGGCCACCTCGTCATCAGGGTTCAGCTTGATGGCCTTCTCAAGATCATCCTTGGCTAGTACGAAATCATGGCTAACTCCGTCAGATTTGCCCCGCTGTAAGTAGGTGAAACCACGAAGTCTATAGCCCAGCCAATTCGCGGATTCAATCGCGATTGCGTTATCAAATTCCTCAATCGCGCGGTTTAGTTCGCCTTGGCTCCCGTACATTCTTCCGTATCTCAGGTGCTTTTCGACACTGTCTCTGGGCCAAAAGAAATCGGCATAAAAGACGATTGAGAGGACAACGGCGGCGACGACGAGAATAGTCACTTTTGCCCGACGTGAACGTGGACGGAACATGCGTCGCCAGCGCAATTTTCGCCTCGCAAACACCGCCTTTGCTGCCGGCGACAGCTCTCGCACCTGACCACAATTGCGACACTTTGCTTCCCATGGCTCCATACCTGTCCGGCAGACGACACACTCATACGTCGCGCCCAATTCAGGTTGCGGAGGACCGATCAAATGGCTGACTGTCTGTTTGAGCAGCTCAAGATGGGGCGTAAAGGGAGTTGATGACGCATCCAGCCAGACGGCGGTCGCCAGGTAGTATTCAAGTGATTTGGAAACTGGCGTGTTTTCGATGCGGAACGGCAGGATGGTTACACCCTTGCTCACGGCACGTTCCACCTCTCGCTTTACTTGAACCGAATTACACGCGCTTTCAGAGTACACCAGGAGCATCAGAGCGCTCTGATTAATGGCATCGATAATAGCCTCGCCCCACTCGCCGCCCGGCAAGATGTCTCGGGGCGCCATCCAGCACTTCCACCCTGCTCCTTCCAACATCTCGCAGACAACGTCGCCTACGTCTTTGTCCTCAACTGCATGACTTATGAAGATCTGACCGCTCATTCGATTTCCTGCGTCTGCTTGCGAGATGGCACACATCAAGTGCCTCGTAACCATTTAATGAGTTCTTCGCTGGGATTTATTCCCATGTACCACCAGCGGATCATCAAAGCGAACCATCCAAGCATTGCCAAGAAGCCCAAGATGATACCTATCCATGCGTACTTTCGTCCCCGCCTTGGGGAACGGCCCGAAGCAATCGACTTGAGCTCGTTTCTGCCGAGGATGATGGCCAGCGGACCAAAGGCAATACCGAAAACGAAAAGACCTACGAGGCCAAACAAGATGCTGGCGATGGCTTTCTTAGTCAGGTGTGGCCGGTCCAGCCCCATTAAATGACGGACTGCGGAAACTAAACGTCTCAAGTCCTCCGGTTGCGGCGTTATGGACGCTTCTAGCCAGTGCGCAGAGCTGAGATAGAACTCGAGAGACTTTGGCAGCGGGCAGGAGCTAATACGGAAAGGGACGATTTCTGTTTTGTTGGCGAGCGCATGTTCCACTTGCGATCTCACCAACACTGAGTCTGACATCGCCGGAGACAAGATCAGAACCAGCGCGTCGCTCTTATCAACCGCACTCGTGGCTGACGCAGCGAGGGTTTGCGAGTTTTCAGGTTGCCAGCGCGAACAAATGAACCCGTCTTTCTCCAATGCCTGGTAGATCTGGCAAGCGACAGTAATATCTTCTTTGGCGTGACTGATGAGGATATGATTTGGCATCGGGAGGTTTCTTGAGATCTCTGCCGGGGCATCTATACACTGAGTTCCAACGGCGGTCAACAGGTTTGTCAGTTAGCACTAGTTGCATCCTTACGGGAAGAACCACGCTGCCCTTTGCTGCCACCAGTTCTAATGTGTGACGCATCTCCGCGCGCTTCCCTACACGCATACATTAGGGTTACGGATTCGGAAATTCCTGCAGAACATACGGAGACGTTATGTTCCTGCGACTGACAGGACAAGCGCGAGGCCTTGAGATAGCGATGCGAGGCTCACAAACGTTGTGCAGAAACTGGGCGACCACCACAGTGGCCAGTCGCGCTGGCCACTCTAAACACTGACTACATTGGTAGCGGGGGGCGGGATCGAACCGCCGACCTTGGGGTTATGAATCCCACGCTCTAACCATCTGAGCTACCCCGCCACGAGGAGATGCATTGTCCAATGGGGCAGTGCGCAGTGTCCAGTGGGCCTGAGCAGTTGTCG
>JBKPNY010000200.1:0-2157 GCA_046732835.1 Gemmatimonadota bacterium
TCCGGCGCGATTTTGGCGAACGAGCCCTGCATCGACATCTTGATTTCCCTTCCGGAGAGGACCAGCATACGATAGAGTCTTCCCCTCCGATTGGTAGGCTACCATACCGGAAGAGAATTACCTAAGAAACAATGTTAATAATTCGACCAGCAATATCGCAATAACAAACTCGTATAACTTGTGTCATCACGCTCAATGTGATAGAGTCGAACTAACTCGACCAGGAGGATTCCGCATTGAGCCAAAAGCCGGGCAAGCTAAAGGAGCGTAAAATAGCCACGAGCGTACGCACCATCAAGACGTGTATTAACAAGTTCAGTAACGGTAAACGGTGCGGAAAGGAACTCGCAAAGGATTCCTACGCCTTCTGCGAAGAGTGCAAAGTTGATATAAGAAGGAATGCGTAGATGTCCACTCCGTACACGAGGTCTATTACTGAAGATCAGCGTGTAATTCTTGCCGGCCTTGATGAGCCGATGTCGTACACGGATCTACACGCAAAGTTTGTTCGTGCCGATGGAACCTACAGATTCGAACGAGGGCGCGTGCTTGGAGTACTGAAAGCGTTAGCAGACCGGGGGCTTGTTGACTTCAAGCGAGTGCCCAAAGGCAAAGGTCTGTGGAGCTGCAACGAGGCAGGCCAGCGCGTCCTCGATAAATACAGTCAACGCATCTAGAAGGGAGAATAGTATTCTCATCCGCTGGGGCTAGAAGGAAGGAACGAATTTGTCTACCCGTACAAAGTTCGTAGCAATAATTAGTATTGTTGCCACACTATCGCTGGCAGCGAGCATGGCTGTCCTGATGTCGTCCTCAGCCGGTGCCCAAACCACTGAGTTTCGGGTTCTCGGCACCCTCGGCTACCGCAGCGTCCAGGTCGTGCACGGCTCGATGGCTTATGACGCCGTCCAAAGCATCCAGTACGGAGACACCAACGGCAATGCAGGTTGGGACTCCGAACGGAGCCGGTGTGCCGTTTGGGAAGACTACGGCGTCAGCCGCGTCCGCATTTACTCGTGTCAGGAACAGCAACTATTCCCGGACGGTCCCGACGCTGACACCAACCCCGACTGGCAAGTCGTCCTCCGCAATCCCGATGATGTAGTCGGCACACAAACTCGCGCGTTCGCTATCAGCTACACCCCGCACGCTCCGTTCTGCGCCAACACTAGCCAGTTCCGGCTGTCCCGCACTGCGAACGTGCATGCTGCCCGTCGCTCATCTGACGGTGCCCTATTCAACCGAACCTCCTACTCCAACTTGGTGTGGGCACGAATGCTGGCCAGCGACCCAGCGTGTCGGCCCCCGACTCCATCACCAACTCCAGCCGCTGATCTTGCCCTTGCAGCCAGCCACAACCCGCCTTCTCCGCTAAATGGCGAGCCTTTCACCGTTGTCTTTGCAGCAGGCAACGAAGGTAACGCCACGGCCAACGGTGCAGTATTTACAGTCAACCTGCCTGACGCCTGGACTGGTGTGACTGCTGATGTGGCAGGCGGTACCTGCACAGTGGACGCAGGCACTAATGTAGTGACGTGCCAGTTGAATGACCTCACTCCTGGTGAAGTCAACATGGTCTCTATCCATGTTGCTGATGCTCATGGTGCTCAGGCCGTCTCGCTTACCGGAACGCTGTCCTCGACCACGGCCGGGGTCGCTCCCGTGAGCGTGACTGAAACCTTCACCATCCGCCCGGCTGCTGATCTGTCCGTGGTCAAGACGGCTTCGGACACCTCGGTAGCTGAGGTGGATGACAACTTCAACTACGTCCTCACCCTCCACAACGCCGGGCCCAACACGGCGACCGCGCTGACCATCCGCGACTCCTGGCCTGCTGGCCTGGACGACCCGGATTTGTCGGCCGTGAGCACCACCGCTGACGTGTCCTGCCACTTCATCAACCCAGACGCGACCAACGCCAACGAGGTCGTGCAGTGCGACGTCGTGGACATGGCTCCCAGTGAGACGGTGGTCATCACCATCGGCGCCCGGACCAACGGCGAAGCCAGCGGTGACCTGACCAACACGGTTACGGTGGCCGCCGATCAAGTCGATCCTGACACGACCAACAATAGCGACACCCTGACCGTTCCTGTCACGTAACAGCTAACTAGAGTCTTGGCCGTTCCTCTCAAAAGAACGGCCTACAATTATGCC
>JBKPNY010000201.1:0-1502 GCA_046732835.1 Gemmatimonadota bacterium
ATGCAAACCCTGTTGAAGCGCGACGGCAGTCGCCCGCTGCTGGTTAATTACTGGGCGACCTGGTGCGATCCCTGCCGCGACGAGTTCCCTGACCTCGTCAAAATCGATACCGACTATCGCGCTAAAGGGCTCGATTTCATCGCCATCACACTCGATGATTTGGCGGACATCAAAACCGCGGTGCCGCAATTCCTCGGAGAGATGAAGGCGAAGATGCCGGTCTATTTACTCAATGTCTCTGATCCGGAGCCGACGATTAATGCGATCGACGCGGCCTGGGGCGGCGCTTTACCGGCGACATTTCTTTACGACAAAAACGGCAGCGTGGTCTACAAACGCTTTGGCCGGGTCAATACCGCCGAACTCCGCACCGCGATTGAAAATCTGGTAAGCAGTAGGCAGCAAGCAGTGAGCAGTAAGACCGTACTGCACTGAATTCTGCATACTGCTCACTGCACACTGTCACTGCTCACTTCATTTTATGGATCCCATTTCGCCCGACGACGTTTCCGCCCACAATCTAACCGCCGCTGAGTTTGAACGCATTAAGTCGCTGATGGGTCGCGAACCCAGCTTCGCCGAGTTGGGAATTTTCTCGGTAATGTGGTCGGAACACTGCTCCTACAAGTCCTCGCGAATACACCTGCGCCGGCTACCGACAACCGGAGAACGCATCGTCGTGCCGCCCGGAGAAAACGCGGGGGTGGTTGACGTCGGCGACGGCTGGTGTGTCGCGTTCAAAATCGAATCACACAACCATCCTTCATTCATCGAACCGTTTCAGGGAGCGGCTACCGGCGTGGGCGGCATCCTCCGCGACGTCTTCACAATGGGGGCGCGTCCGATTGCCTCGATGAACAGTCTCCGCTTCGGCTCGTTGGATCACCCGGAGCATGGGCGTCGAAATCGTTCGCTGCTGGCGGGCGTCGTGGGCGGAATCGCGCATTACGGAAACGCGTTTGGCGTGGCGACTGTGGGTGGCGAAGTCGCGTTTGACGATGCTTATGCTTTGAATCCACTCGTTAACGCCTTTGCGCTCGGGCTCGTGAAACGCAATCAACTCTTTTTCGGAAAGGCCAGCGGCGTGGGCAATCCGATTCTTTACGTAGGCGCGAAAACAGGGCGCGACGGAATTCACGGCGCCACCATGGCCTCGGCAGAGTTTGACGATGCGGCTCTCGCGAAGCGCCCGACGGTGCAGGTCGGCGATCCGTTTCTGGAAAAGTTGCTGCTGGAAGCCTGCCTCGAGGCGATGCGCAGCGGCGCGGTCGCCGGTATTCAGGACATGGGCGCAGCCGGGCTAACGTCTTCATCGTGTGAAATGGCGGCGCGCGCCGGTACCGGGATTGAGATCGACCTGTCACTGGTGCCGCAACGCGAACAAGGCATGACCGCTTACGAGATGCTCCTGTCGGAATCGCAGGAACGGATGTTGATCGTGGCGCATTCTGGACGCGAGCGTGAGGTCGTAGATATTTTCCGGAAGTGGGACCTCGATGGTG
>JBKPNY010000202.1:0-76277 GCA_046732835.1 Gemmatimonadota bacterium
CGTTACGTACTGATAACTCCTGACCCATTACTGACTACTAATTACTGGACTACTGTCCGGGTTGCGGTGTTCCAGTACCGTTAGTACTTGGCGAGGTAGTTATCGAGCTCCCATTGCGAGACCTGAGTGATGTACTCCTGCCATTCCTGTCTCTTTGCCTCGAGGAAGTTCGAGTAGATATGCTCGCCCAGGGCTTCCTTGATGACTGCATCCTTCTCGAGCTCGTTGCATGCCTCTTCGAGATTGTGCGGAAGATCATCGATGCGAAGACGGCGCTTCTCGCGGTGTGACATCTCCCAGATGTTCGTGTTCACGGGCTCACGAGCATCCGTCTTGTTCTCCACTCCATCAAGTCCGGCAGCAAGCTGAACTGCAAGCGCGAGGTACGGATTCGCAGAAGGATCGGGAATGCGCAGCTCGCAGCGAGTTCCAAGTCCGCGACGATCAGGAATACGAATCATTGGAGTTCTGTTTCGCATCGACCAGGCGACGTTCACCGGTGCTTCGTATCCCGGAACGAGTCGCTTGTATGAATTCACCAGCGGATTGGTGATTGCGCAGAATCCACGAGCGTGATTGAGAAGTCCGCCGATGTAATGAAGCGCGGTCTCTGACAGCTCCCACTTTGCGTTCTTGTCCCAGAACGCGTTTTCCTTTCCGCGGAACAGCGACTGGTGCGTGTGCATGCCACTGCCGTTCTGTCCGAACACCGGCTTCGGCATGAACGACGCCATCAAGCCAAACTGCTGCGCGACATGACGCACGATGAACCTGAACGTCGCAATGTTGTCTGCAGTTCTGAGTGCATCCGCATAGCGGAAATCGATCTCGTGCTGTCCATGCGCAACCTCATGGTGCGCTGCTTCAACCTCGAAGCCCATCTGCTCGAGCACATCGACAATTGCGCGGCGCGCATCTTCACCGAGATCCACTGGAGCGAGATCGAAGTACGCGCCAACATCGTGCGTGTTCGTAGTCGGCTCACCCTCGGGCCCGAGCTTGAACATGAAAAACTCAGCTTCCATTCCCGCGTTCATTGTCGAGAAGCCCATGTCTTTCGCACGTGCGAGCTGACGCTTCAGGACACCGCGCGGATCACCAGCGAACGGCTCTCCATCAGGAGTCGTGATGTCGCAGATAAGTCGCGCGACACGATTCTCCGGATCTCCCCACGGAAAAACCTGGAACGTCGAGAGATCCGGAAGGAGCAGCATGTCCGACTCCTCGATTCGCACAAAACCTTCGATCGACGACCCGTCGAACATGATGTCGCCATCCAGCGCCTTGGCGAACTGAGATCCAGGAATCTCGACGTTCTTGTTTACGCCAAGGATGTCGGTGAACTGCAGGCGCAGAAATCGAACGTTGTTTTTCTCAGCGAGATCGAGAATGTCTTTCTTGCTCGCACCGGATGTATCCGGGGCTGCCTTGGTTTTGGATGGCACGTGGGATCTCAGTTGTTGGAAGTGGCTGGGCGGAGGGAAGCAGCGAAGCTATTCGGTCGCCTCGGGGCCGTCAACAAATTCGTGCAGATTTTACACAAATTCGTGCTGAAATCACAAAACTGGCCGCGATTTTTGGGGACAACGCACGACAATCGTGCACCGGAAGCAGATTTTACAGTTTGCTCAGCGTTGCTTCATACTCGGAGATCATTCGGTGCAGCCCGAATCTCTCCCACACTCGCTGACGCGCGGAGGTAGTGAATCGCTCCCGAAGCGCCGGATCGGAGAGCACTTCCACCAATGCACGGCTCAACGCGCCGGCATCCCTGGCTGGAATCAGACGCGCATCAATTCCATCGCGCACAAGCTCTGGTGTTCCTGATACAGAAGTCGCAACGATTGCTGTGCGGGCACACATCGCCTCGAGCACCACGTTGGGCGCACCTTCGACATACGACGGCAGAACAAGCACGTCGAGCGACCTCAGAATTGAAGCAATGTCCCGACGGTAGCCAAGCCAGTGAACACGGTGAGTACCCTGCAGAAGCGTACGCATCTCGGGTTCCATCGACCCTTTACCAGTGAGCACCAGGTGCGCGCGTGGAACAAGTCGCGACACTTCACGCCACGCGATACAAAGCTCACGAAGACCTTTTCGCGCCTCGAAACTTCCAATGAAGCCAACTGCCAGCTCACCGCCGAACAATCCGAGATCGGCCGGGGCGGCGCCATCGTAGAGTGAGGGATCGATTCCGTTATAGATCACCTCGATTGCATCAGCTTTGAGAAACGGTGCTGATTCGAGCAACGTCTCCTTTGTAGCCTGAGCGTTGGTGATGTGAAGAGAGGGGAGATCACCCATCATCTTCTTCCAGTAGACATTGTTGCCGAGTGGTCGCTGATTCGCGTGTCGAACGACGACGGGAATGCGCATCGCGGACGCAACCACGCCTGTAAGTGTCACGTCTTTTTTCATCAGCGTGAGCACAACGTTCGGTTTGAATCGTCGCAACGCGAGAGCAGCTCGCGCGATGACCGCAGGATTGAAATCCATTCCTTTGAGAATCGGCTCGAACGGTGCAACACTGCGCATCCGCTCCTCGAGCATCTTCCCCGGATACCCGAACACTGTGACATCGTGACCGCGTGATTGAAATCCACGAGCGAGAATCTCCGTCACCTTGTGTACTCCTCCCCATCGCGAGGAGGAATTGCTCAACACGATTCTCATTTGTTCGCGATGTCCATCATCGACACGAAGATCACCTGCAAATGACGATCACGCCATGTAGGTTGTAGCACATGACTGAGCCATCAACAACGGAAGTCGTTTGCGCAGCGTGCGGACATCGTGGATCCGGAAAATTCTGTTCCAACTGTGGAGCGTCGCTCGAGCCTGCGACATGTTCGAGCTGCGGATCCGCACTGAGTCCCGGCGCACGATTCTGTAATAACTGCGGAAAGCCTGTTGCATCCGCTCCGGTGTCTGGCGACTCACGTCCGGCGTCTGGCGACTCGCGTCCGGCGACTGCTTCTTCACTTCCGTGGATTGTCGCTGCAATTGCCCTCGTCACGTTGCTCGCATTCCTCGCTGGGAGTGCCTTCAACAAACGGCGCGGCAGTTCACTCGATGCGCCGCAGAATGCGCTTCCACAAGTCGGGCTCGATGACCGAGGCGCTGCACCTTCGTCAGAAGGACCGGTTCGCGGCCCTGACATATCCCAGCTTTCGCCGCAGGAAAGAGCTGACCGGCTCTTCAATAGAGTTATGGTCCTGAACGGTGAAGGCAAAACTGACAGCGTTTTGTTCTTTGCGCCGATGGCCATCGAAGCCTATCGAATGCTGAGTCCTATGAACGATGACCAGCGCTACGATCTAGGCAGAATTGCAGAGGTAGCGGGTGCATTCCCCCTGGCTAAAGCTCAGGCGGACACCATCCTTGCCGGTAATCCGACCCACCTCCTGGGACTCATCCTCGCCGCACGCATAGCATCTCTCGAAAACCGGACTGCCGACAAGCAGTCATTCGAGTCCAGACTGCGTGCTGCCTATCCGTCGGAGTCGGCGAAAAAGCTCCCGGAGTACGAGCGCCACTCAGCTGACATCACCGGCGGACTGGAGTCAGCAGGGCGGACAAAATAGCCTTGACGGTTACTCCTTGACGCGCCGTGCTCGGCGCAGTATTCGCTGAATAAGACTGAATCATGGCGACTTTGAGACAGGGCACACGTTCTGCAGCGTGGCCCGCCAAACGATCGCGGCTGAAACACGGAACCACGTAAACGGTAAGGGGGAGTTATGCCTGGCGGTGATGAGACAAGAGAGACGTACAGATTCGCCGACGACGACGATTCTGATGATCTCGGCGGTTTCGGCCGCGGCAAGCGGTCGTACGAGGATGAGGAAGACGACGAAGATGGCGGGTGGGCGATAAACGAAGACCACAGCGACCGTCTTTGGGACAGCGCCGAAGACCTCGACGACGATGATGAGGAAGAGTCAGTCACGGCAGACGCCGATGACGTTGACGAAGAAGAAGAGGAAGAAGATCTCTTCGGCGGCGGCGCACCGAGAGGACGTCGCGGACGTCCGAAAGGATCGACAGCTGCCAATCGTGAGAAGCAGCTGATGGCGGCAACGTCGCCCCGCGAGCCGGAGATCGTCACGGAGGAAATTCTTATCTTCACAGATGATGATTCCGGAATGAGTGACGAAGAGCCCGCTGCTGCGCCTGCGAGAAGCGGTGGTGCAAAGAAGAGCTCTGCAAAGAAATCTTCTGCAAAGAAGAGCTCCGGAAAGACAGCTTCTGCTGCGAAGAAATCCGCGGGCAAAGGCGGCGCGAAAAAGTCCTCCGCAAAGAAATCTTCGGGAAAGAAAGCTTCGGCAAACAAATCTTCGGCAAGGAAATCTTCCGGGAAGAAATCTTCGGCGAAGAAATCATCCGCAAAAAAGAGCTCGGCTTCGAAGAAGGGTGGGAGACGCAAGGGTGGTGCAAAGAAGGGCGGCGCGAAAAAGAGTTCGTCGCGCGGACGCTCTGGGGGCAAAAGCTCGCGTCGCCGTCGTTAATCAGCCGCCGCGATGGAGGGTAACGACAATCGCTGGCGAAAAATTGCATTGTCGGGCGGCGCCATTCTTGGCGCCGCCGCTGCCTACAACGCGTTTGCTCGAAAAGGTGTAGACAAGCTCACCAACCTCATCGGCGGTGAGGAAGGCGGATTCGAGTGGCGCGGATATCGTATCGCATTCACACGGCGCGGAAGTGGACCGCCGATTCTTCTCGTGCACGGTATCCATGCAGCAGCATGGTCATACGAGTGGCACGACAACGCTGATTATCTCGCGCAGACCAACACAGTTTATACGATCGATCTTCTCGGATTCGGAAGATCCGATCGCCCTGCGATCAGATATTCAGCGCGACTCTACATATCGCTGATTTCCGATTTCGTTCACCAGGTCATCGCTGAACCATGTACGCTCGTGGCAACATCTCTTTCCGGGGCGTACGCCATCGTGCTGGCTGCGCGTGATCCGGAAAGATTCCCTGCGATTTGTTTGATCGCTCCCACTGGTCTTGTCCGACTTAACAGGACTGCCGGTATTGGTGGGGAAGCAGGAAGACTGGCGGTCGAAGCTCCGATTGTCGGCACTGCCATGTTCAACGGTCTTGTGTCACACCGCAGCATTCGTCGCTGGCTCGAGCGCACCTATGTCGATGACACGATCGTCACCGACGATCTCGTCGACATCTACTATTGGACCGCACACCAGCGCGGTGCGCGACACGCACCGGCTGCTTTTCTCTCAGGTCATCTGAACATCGATGTTCGTCAGGCATTGAGACGGCTCACACAACCGGCACTTCTCGTCTGGGGCGAAGAAGGATCGATCACACCGATCGAGGAGTTCCGCGGATTCCGCGGAGTCAAACCGGATTTCGAGCTGGCTGTTTTAACGCCGGCGGGTGATCTCCCGCACGACGAGCGCCCCGATGACTTTAATGTTATCCTATCAACATGGCTGAATCGCCTGTCGCTCTCCTCCGCGCGCACTCTCGACACGCTCCCTGGAACGCAAGAGGTCTCGCAGCCCACGTCACAGCCTTAGTCGACGCGGCTGGCATGCGGCCGACAAATGCGTCGGCTCGCGCAGCGCCGAGTGCACGCTCGGTGAGATTTTATGTTGCGAACGGATTGCTCGACCGCCCTGAGGGGACGGGCACCGCAGCAACGTACAACTATCGCCATCTCCTTCAGCTCCTCGCGATCAAGATCAGACAGCGCGAAGGTCAGAGCCTGGAGAAGATCAAGGAAGAAATGAAGGATGTGACTGGTGATGCCCTCGAGCGGCGCATCGCAACGTCACTTGCTCCCGCTCTTCTTTCGGGAGCTGACAATACGGTAGAGAAGGAAGACAGCAACACCTACACGTGGCGTCGTGCGCCCGTTGCTGACGGAATCGAGCTTCACATCAGAGAAGACAGTCCTGCTGCGCGCGAGGATGCGGTCATCGCGATGCGTGAAGCAGTGCGCGCGGCGTTAGGACGCGAAGATATCCGCTGACCTCTAATACCTAATACCGCGCTTTTCTGGTTTGAGGTTTTTTTAGAAGTAGCTGAGCCACCAATCTGTTCGCCGCGATTTAAGAGAGGCGTACCACCTGCACGGCAGGTACAGCAGAATCACCACAGTTGCCCACGCGAGATAAACGCCCGCGAGATTCGTCCCATACCATTTCGGAAAACTCGCGACGTCGAGGCCGAGGAAACTTCCATCACCTCCCTGCCACACCGCAAAACCGTACGCGAGTATGTGGATGACGAGGATGTGAAAGAAATAGTAAAACAGCGGCACTCGCCCATAGATACTGACGACCCGTGACACTGCGCCTCGCGCATTCTCCGTCAGAGCAAGCGCAATGAGCATTGGCCCCAATGTCATGAGCAGATAGATCAGCGACGGTGGATACTTTGTCGCGTTTCCGAAAGAAGACAGCGTAAGACCGAAAGACTTCTGACTCGACCACGGATTCGGATCACCGTACATGTTGATCATTCGCAATACTACGAAAAGCGCGGTGGCGGCAATTCCACCGTAAAGAAGCGCCTTTCTTCGCCGCGGTGCTTCCCACGTGAATACATCACCAATCGCAAAACCCATCGCCATCACTGCAAACCAGGGAACGAGCGGATACGCGACGATAATGAGCGGTTTCATCGATGCGAGCCCAGGCACGTGCAACACATGCCACAGCGGACCACCGATGGCGCCGAGTGATTCCGCCTTCACACCATCGAACAGGTTATGCAGAGCGATTGCTGCGAGAGAAATCGCAAAGATGATTTTCTTCGGCAGATATACGAGCGCCGAGAGAATCACCATCGAGGCGCCGAGGGCCCAGATGACTATGAGGATCACTGGTGGCTTCATGTCGAAGCCCCACTCCCAATGAAGGAGCGTGACCTCGAGCAATATGAGCCACAGTCCCCGCGTGAAAAGAAAGCGGCTCATCTGCCTCTTCGATTTTCCGCGCGACATCGCGATAGATGCTCCCACTCCCGCGAGAAAGAAGAACGTTGGCGCGCAGAAATGCGTTATCCATCGTGTGAAGAATAGAAACGGAGTTGCCTGCGACAGATCTTCCGGGCGAAAGCGGAGATTGCTGAAGAAGTCGCGCGTGTGATCGAGGGCCATCAGTATCATCACCGCACCGCGGACGAGATCGACTGAAGCAACTCTTTGTGGCTGTGAGGCGATCGGTATGTTTGAAGTACTCAAGGCAGCATCAGGTAGCGGGCGGATTTCTCGCCACGAAGATGCAAAGCTGCAAGCTCTTTCGCTTGCTGAATTTCTTCTCTGACAATTCCCTGACGAACAACAACTCGACGGCCTCTGCCTTCGATCGATAGAACAACTTTCCCACCGCGAGTGACAAGCAGCGCACCCGCACCGCGTGGCCTCGACAGCGGATCCTTGTCCGCGAGATCCATCGGAAGACTGTAGATATTCGCGGGATCACTCGCTGCAAGAATCACGAGCGGCTTCGATGACTCTTCTTCTGACGCAACCGCGCGCAGCATGTCGAGCGCAGCGGGCGACGCGAACTGGGCTCCGCTCAAGCCTTTGACGAAATAGCCTCGCCTCACTTCGCCGCGAAATTCCTGTCTTTTCAGCTCGTGGTAGATACTTCGCCAACTCCCCCGGGGACGTTCCCTTCTCCAGATTTCTCGCGACACTATACCATATCTATCAAGCCAGTATCGCGCGATTTGGGCCGCTGACTCATCTTCTGCAGCGATTCTGCCCAGAATGCTCAGGCGGAATACCAGGGACCACCGGCCACCCCAGTTCGACGAAACCGCACCGGGTTTGTCTGGACGCCGCCATTTGGGCAACCGACGCAGGTTCGGTCGGCGCTGAACGATTCTCCGGTTCGGCGAAGGTGAGTAATCGGCCGGAAGCCATCGCGTAGGATCAGGCCCTTCCTTCGGAATCAACGGACGCCACCTGATCACTTCACGCATCGCTTCGGCAGTGTCATTCGTGATGAGACTGTTCGCGACGAGCTCCCGCAGTGCTTCCTTCACCGCAAGCGGAGTGAATCCGGAAATTGCTTCGATGTCAGTCGTGAACGCTGTGCCTTCACGCTGAATTATTTCCATCGCTGCCTTCGCGTTCCCGCTCAGTCGCGACACGGCTTCATGAGAAGCTTCGTTTCCAACCCACAGTGCGCCGCTTCCGCGCGCAAAGAATCTCAGTCGTGAGAGATTTGCCTGATCCGCTGTTGATTCCGGGTTGGATTCACCAATCCAGACCGCATCCCCTGCAGCGAGAATCTGTGACAGCCACGAATTATCGTATCCAGGAATTCGCGCTCGCAGATAATCGCGCTCCCACGATCTGGACGGTCTCGAGATTCCGTAGAGCTGTTGAATGGCAGTGGCTACGCCCTCCGGTCCTTTCAGGGAATCGCGCGGATCGACATGCTGCCATCGCTGCACGAACTCCGCATATGCAGCAATGTCGACTGCTTCGATCTGCTTTCTGAGCGAAGCAAGCGCTCGCCTGCGCGCAACTTCAGCAATCCGGCGCGAACACCACTCAGGATCAGTGTGCTCACTCCGGAATCGACCTCGAACGAGCTTTCCGGTTCGCTGCCATTCCGTAAGCCGCATTTCGATCCAGCGCTCGTCCCATCCATATCGTTGGTGGATCTCCTTCACCGTCACCGGACCAGAAAGCGCAATGAAGCGCGCGAGAATCTCTCTTCGCGCTGCAGGAGCAGTCATCACCGGCTCACGCAATGCCGACGGAATATTCGCGGTACCAAGAGCTTCGCTTCCAAACGCGGACACATACCGTGGATAGGTCTCCGCAAGGATGTACCTTGGCTCACTGTCGACACCGAGTCGAACTGTCACTGCACGCTCGCGCAATACCAGATCACTGAACGGATTGCCGCGCACGCCTTCTTCATCAGTCGCTACTCGCGCGCCCAGCTCCGCTTCAGTGAGATCTCCTGCTCTATCAAGGAGATGTGCGAGCTCGTCAGCAGTTCTCGCGCGTCTTCCCGGCGCATATCCACTTCTTTCTGCAACGATCTGTCGAATCGCATCGAGCGTGAGATCGTCCCCCGCCTCCTCTCCCATCACTTCGCCAAGCAAAGACCTGTCGAGAGATAGAAGCGCGGCACGCTGCTCAGCGCGCGGCGTGTCGTCGCCGTACAGCCAATCCATCACGAAACCGAATTGGAGGCTCGCGGCAAATGGTGACGGTGTCTCTGTCTGCACTACGTGAATGCTGATCGTTCCCTTCTCTATCTCGTCGAGCACAGTCTTTAGTCCATCCATGTCGAACGCATCCTGCAGCACGTCACGATACGTCTCGACGAGAATCGGAAAACTCGGGAACTGCTGCACAGTTTGAAGAAGATCGAGCGCCTTGAGTCGCTGCAGCCACAGTGGCATCCGCCTCTTGGGACTTCCCCTCGGCAACAGTAAAGCGCGACCTGCATTCATTCTGAAGCGCGCACCGAACAGCGATGTACCTCCGACCTCTTCCATCACGAGCTGCTCAGCTTCCTTCGCGCTGAGTCCAAGCAGACTCATCACGGGAACAGGTCCACCGAGATCAGGCATGCGAAGCATCACGCCATCGTCTGTGGTCTGAACCTGCACGTCGACTCCGCCAAGTGCATCTCGTGCACGCTGTGCCAGCGCCATTCCCCATGGTGCATTGACTCGCCCGCCGAATGCGGCATGAATTACGACGCGTACCGATCCCGTTTCATCCCGGAAATGTTCGATGACGATGTTCTCATCATCCGGAACTATCGCTGTCACAGCTCGCTGAGCGCCGACGTACTGAGTCAAGGAATTCGCTGTCGCTGCATCGCATCCGTATTTCTTTTCGAGAATTTCAGCGCTTACGCCTTCGCTCAATTCTCTCCGCAGCTCACCAACACGGTGACTCAGATCGAGTGACCGTGCTCCGTACTCTCCGTGCCAGAAAGGCATTCGCGCAGCCATGCCTGGCGCGGGATTTACGATCACACGATCGTGCTCGATCGCTGCGATTCTCCATGTAGTTGAACCGAGTTGAAACACGTCACCGACACGTGATTCGTGAACGAACTCTTCATCGAGCTCGCCGAGTCTTGTTCTGTCGGGAAGGTTCACGGTGTAGAGACCGCGATCCGGTATTGTTCCACCGGAAATCACAGCAGTCATTCGCGCGGCGCGATCACCTGTTACACGATCCGTCACGCGATCCCATGTGACACGCGCCTCGAGTTCACTCGCCAGGTCTGCCGGGTATTTTCCGGAAAGCATCGACAACACCTCATCGAATACCGTGCGCGTAAGACGATGGTACGGGTAGGATCTCCGGACGAGATCGTACAGATCTCCGGCATTCCAGTCGTCGACGGATGCTGCTGCAACAATTACCTGGGCCAGAACATCGAGTGGGTTCTGCACGACGTGAGTCGGCTCAACCTCGCCTGCACGCATCGCTGCTACTATCGCGGCGATCTCCATCGCATCGTCCCGGAACGTTGGAACGAGAATTCCGCGACTTGCGACGCCGAGCGTATGTCCTGCGCGACCAATTCGCTGCAGGGCAGCTGCGACACGCTTTGGTGACTGCAGCTGAACCACCAGATCGACCGAGCCAATATCGATGCCGAGCTCGAGTGAGCTGGTTGTCACGAGTGCTCGAAGCGCTCCCGCTTTGAGCCGCTCCTCGAGCATGTGACGTCGCTCGCGCGACAGCGAGCCGTGATATGGCTGTGCGATTTCCTCTTCAGCAAGACCATTTACACGCGCTGCGATTTTTTCTGCCTGCGCGCGATTGTTCACGAACACCAGCGTTGTCTTCGATGCGCGGATATGCTCGAGCACGAGCGGCGCAACCGCAGGCCACACACTTCCGCCGACGTTGCCAAGGTCCGGAACCGGAGATTGAATCCTGATCTCCATTTTCTTCGTGAGTCCGCAGTCGACGACAGCTACCTGGCGGAACTCAGGCTCGTGCCCGACAGTTTCCTCACATCCGCCGAGGAATCGCGCGACTTCGTCGAGAGGCCGTTGTGTTGCGGAGAGTCCTATTCTCTGGGGTGCTTGCGAAGTCAGTTCTTCGAGCCTCTCGAGTGTAAGAGCGAGATGTGCACCCCGTTTGCTTCCGGCGATTGCGTGTATCTCATCGACGATTACCGCGCGGACGGAGTGAAACATTCCGCGCCCCCGAACGCTCGTGAGCATGATGTTGAGCGATTCCGGGGTCGTGATGAGAATGTGAGGCGACTTGCGCAGCATTCTCGCACGAGCGGATGGAGGCGTGTCTCCGGTTCTCACTGCGACACGAATTTCCGGAAATGATTTCCCTTCAGCCTCGAATCGCCGGCGCAGCTCGGCCAGCGGCATCTCGAGATTGCGCTGGATGTCGTTGTTCAGTGCCTTGAGCGGGGAGATGTAGAGAAGATGCACTCCGTTCGCGAGCGGCTGCTTCATTCCCTCGACAATGAGCGCGTTGAGCTCCCACAAAAATGCAGCGAGTGTCTTGCCTGTTCCCGTTGGCGCGAGAATCAGTGTGTGGCTTCCACTCGCAATCGCAGGCCATCCCTTGCGCTGCGGCTCGCTCGGTTTGCCGAGTGATTCAGCGAACCACTTGCGAACAACGGGATGAAACCTGCGATTCATATCGCTACAAGATGCGTCGCAGCTTTTGCGCGCCCCACTCGAGAACTTTTCCCGTCCACGGTCGCTTTCGGAATTCGTCGAGCTTCATTTCCTTCGAGTACTTGAGATCCTCGAGAAATATCTGGTCCATCTGCTGCCCGACTCCCGGGTCGAGTGCAACGATCTGCGATTCATTATTGAAAGCGATCGAGCGGTTGTCGAAGTTCATCGACCCCACAGAGCTGAACAATCCGTCAACAACGATTGTCTTCGCGTGCATCATTGTCGGCTGATACTCGTAAATCTTCACACCGCCGGCGAGTAGTTTTTCATAGAGAGCGCGTCCTGCATACCACGTAGTCTTCACATCGGTCTTTGATCCAACGGTCAGCACGCGTACGTCAACACCGCGATGTGCGGCTTTGATCAGCAGGTTACAGAAATCTTCGTTGGGCACGAAGTACGAATTCGAGATGTAGAGCGTTTTTCGAGAGCCTGCGATTGTGAGCGCATAGAATCTCTCAGCAGGTGTGCTTCCGATGGTCGGAAGACTGTGCATAAGTCCCGCGTTGACATTTCCTTTGTCTTCGAACGCAACCGGCGGGAAGAACACGTCACCGGTGAGAAGCTCTCCGGTCGCTTCCGCCCAGCCTGATGCGAACGCTGCCTGCAGCGCAGCGACTGTTGGTCCATTGAATCGAACATTCGATTCGCGCCATTGCTCGTCGTGTCTGCCGTCTCCCAGCCAGTAATCGGCAAGTCCGAACCCGCCGGTGTAGCCAACGCGACCGTCGACAACCACAACGCGAACGTGCGATCGCTGCGTTGCCTTGTGCAGCGTGTACCATCTTACCGGTCGCAGCCACGCTACTTCGACTCCCGCATCATGCAGTCCCTTGATCCACTCCTTCTTCAGCGGCTGCGATCCGAATGCGTCCAGCAGAAGCAGTACACGAACACCCGCCCGCGCGCGTTCGGAGAGATACTTCGACATCGTGTCTGCAATCGCGCCTGGCTGTGAGTAGTACATCTGCACAGTCACTGTTTTCTTTGCGGAAGCGATGTCTTTCCATAAAGGCGGATACGTGCCTTCTCCGTTGAGCAGTATCTCGATCCTGTTACCAGGCTCGATGTGCGTGCCGGTGAACAGCTCGATCGACCTTGGAAACAGGGGATCGCTCACCTGCGGCGGGCCTTCGCGATCTCCCTCCGCAATGACTGTCCGTACTGTCGCACCGCGAGTAATCGTGAGGATGCCCACCAGCACAAAGGCCAGGAGCAGCACAATCAGCACAGTGAACAGAGTGTATTTCAGAATGCTCATCGAAATCCGGAGCCGGGTTGTGTTGACATACCACTACTCAATGAACGGGCCACGAGTTCTCGCTCCTTGCCGCGCCTCACCCGTTGGAACAGTTTCCCCTCGACATGCCCATCGCAGCCCGTCGACGCTCAGTGAACCGGGCCATTTATCTGGACCGGAATCTCGAAGCGCTCCCAATCTTTCGGCTAAGCGATTCGGCGGATGAATCGACCATAACATACTCGCCGTCCACGGGTGGTCGCTGGCGGGTGCTCCCGGTACCGGGTGACAGACTTCCTGGAACGTTCGACCAGGACGTCTACGTCGAAATCCTCCATCGCTATGCTGAAGAAGGATTCCCCGTCGAGGGAACTATCAGCTTCACGCTGCATTCCTTTCTTCGCTCTATCGGTAGAAAGGTCGACGGCCGCACCTACGAACAGCTGCGCTCCGCACTGAACAGGCTCGAGAGAACCATTCTCGAGTCAGCGGGCGTGTATGTCGCTGCGAAACGCGAAGCGCCGCTCGACGATCGTTTCACCATTCTTACATCGGTTGCAATCGAGCGGAGACGCCTCGCTGACAGAGAGCAGTTCACGCTTTTCCCTGTCCTTACAGCGTCTGAGCCCGGCGACGCGCGCGTGACTATCTCCCCGATTATTCGCGAGAACATCGCAGCAGGCTGTACTGTTACATTGTCGTCTGCAGTGTACCAGTCGCTTACAAGTCCTGTGGCGAGGCGGCTCTACCGGTTGATGGAAGTCGCCAGAGAAGGCGGAATGGTGACGTGGCGCGTTCCGCTCGATGAACTTGCTCAGCAGCTGCCGCTTACTCAGCGGTATCCGTCGCATCTCCAGAGAGTTCTGCAACCGGCACACGAGATGCTTGTAGCTGCAGGTGTGGTTCGCAGCGCGCAGTTCCGGCAGATCAATCGTGACTGGCTTGTCGATTACACGCTTGCGAGTCGAAACGTCTGAGGGAATTCGTGTGTCCAAGCCATCAGTGAAAGGAACACTCACACCTTGCGGGCGTATTTAGTACCTTGAGTAAGCCCTACCATATAAGCAGGCCAAGCGCATGACCAATCGTCGCAAGCTTTTGATCGCTGGACTCGTCGCCGCCCCTCTTCTCGCGGGCGGTTTTGTCGCACAGGAACGTTCGACCGCCGATGGAGCCCGCCTCCTCGATCAGGTCCTCACGATCGTCTCCAATCGATTCGTTGACAGTGTCGCCGCTGCTCAGCTCTACGAAAAAGCTGCACGCGGACTGGTTCACGAGCTCAACGATCCATATTCGGTTCTTCTTTCCCCGAAAGAGCTCGCGACTTTCAATGCCCAGACGGGCGGAAAGTACGGCGGAGTTGGAATGGAAATCGGCGAAGTCCAGAACTTCGTCACCGTCCAGCGCGTATTCCCGCACACTCCCGCTGAGCAGGCAGGTGTGATCGAAGGCGATCGCATCGTCCAGGTCGATACTGCAGACACTCGTGGCTGGTCAACACAGCAGGTCTCCGATGTTCTCAAGGGACGCCCCGGAACCAAGGTCTCCGTGAAGTTCCTGCGTGCGGGAGTCGCGGAGCCGATTCCAATCACCTTCACTCGCGCTGACGTTCGCATTCCTGCGGTTCCGTATGCAATCATGCTCGACGGAAATATTGGATACATCCCGCTGCAGCAGTTCAACGAGACTGCAACCGAAGAGCTCGAAGCATCGGTAAGGCGTCTCTCGAAAGAAGGTGCGAAAGGAATCGTATTCGATCTTCGCGGAAATGGCGGCGGATATCTCGAGCAGGCAGGCAGCGTCGCAAATCTTTTCCTCAAGAGAGGAATGGAGATCTCGAGCGTTCGCGGACGCGCTGGTTTCCAGGAAGTACTGACAGCCAGCGATGATCCGATAGCACCTGAGATTCCGCTCATCGTTCTCACAGATGGACGCACTGCATCAGCATCGGAGATCGTCGCGGGTGCGCTTCAGGATCACGATCGTGCAGTAATCGTCGGCACCACCTCATTCGGAAAGGGTCTTGTTCAGACTGTGTATCCACTCGAAGGCGGATACGCGCTCAAGATGACCACCGCGAAGTGGTATACGCCAAGTGGTCGTTCCATTCAGAAGGAGCGCAAGCTTCTCCCGGATGGATCGTTCGTTGAAGTTCTTCCCGATTCGATGGAAACAGATTCGGTTCGCAAGTCGCGACCGAAGTTCAAGTCGGATGCAGGTCGCGTCGTGTACGGCGGTGGAGCTGTCACGCCTGACGTAATCGTTCAGCCTGATACTCTGACTACTGAAGAGCAGAAGCTTCTCACCGCACTTGCACCAAAGGCACAGATTGTTCGCTCGACGCTCATCAACTACGCAGTCGAACAGAAAGGCAAGGTTCAGCCTAATTTCGTCGTGAGCAAAGCGCAGCGTGATGAGTTCTACAATCGACTCGTTGCACAGGGCGTGAAAGTCGACAAGACACAGTTCGAGGCAGGTGGATCGGAAATCGACCGACTCCTTGGCTCCAGCATCGCACGCATTGCATTCGGCGATTCAACAGCCAAGCGCCGTGATGTTGCCGACGATGCGCAGCTGCGTAAATCGCTCGATCTCATCAAGCGCGGCCAGACTCAACGCGATCTGTTCGCAGTCGCTGGTCAGCAGATTACAGCGTCAGCTAATCGCTGACAGCTGGAACTGTGACGCCGTCACGGAATTCCGTGACGGCGTTTTTTTCTGCATCTTTCCCGCGCTGAATCAAGCTCAGGAGCTCTTATGGGTGGACTGATTTTTCTCGCGATTGTCGCTGTCGGCGCGCTCGTCGTTCTGTCGAAGTCGTTCAAGATTGTCGGCCAGGCTGAGGTCATGGTTGTCGAGCGGCTCGGACGATTTCATCGCGTTGCGCGATCGGGCCTCAATATTCTCCTGCCCTTCATAGAAGTTCCCCGCACTATCGACGTTCGCTATTTCGAGAGTGATGTCACAGGTATCAAGCGAGTCACTTCAGGTCATACAGCGCGTATCGATTTGCGCGAGCAGGTCCTGAACTTTCCGAGCCAGCCTGTAATCACCAAGGACAACGTCACGATCGATATCGACGCGGTCATCTACTACCGCGTCGCCGATCCGCAGAAAGCGACGTACTCGGTTCAGAATCTTCCGTACGCTCTCGAGACGCTTACACGCACCACGCTCAGAAACATCGTTGGAGAAATGGAGCTCGACGCCACGCTTGGCAGCCGCGATGTAATCAACAAGCGAATGCGCGAAGTCATCGAGGAAGCGTCGATCGGATGGGGAGTCGATGTCACTCGAGTCGAGCTGCAGGCAATCGAGCCGCCTCGTGACATTCAACAGTCGATGGAGCTGCAGATGCGCGCAGAGCGCGAGCGTCGCGCTGCAGTGACAAATGCGGAAGCGGGAAAACGCGCTGCAATCCTCGAGGCAGAGGGCGTTCGCGAATCGCAGGTGCGTCGTGCTGAGGGCGAGAAGGATGCAGCCGTGTTGCGGGCACAGGGTCTTGCCGAGGCACGCCTCGCCATGGCGAATGCGGAAGCTGAAGCAATTCAGAAAATTGCGTCTGCGCTTCCCGAAGGTCAGGCCGCCATGTATCTGTTGGGAATGAAGTATCTCGAAGCGCTGCCCACTTTAGCCCAGGGCAAGAACTCCACGATTTTTTTACCAGCCGAAGCTGCCGGAGTGATGGGCGCGATCGGCGGGCTCAGAGAGCTCGTTACACGGGCTGCGGTTCCATCGCACAGGGCAGAAGAAAATCTGCCTGCTCCTCAGGAGCCAAGAAAACCCGGCGGAAGTTGAATTGACGCAGATCACGCAGGAGCGCGCAGAAAGAATCGCACGAGGTCACGCATGCGATCACTGTGGCGAGTACAGCTTCAAGAAGATCAAAGTCAAACCCGCCAGTGAGTCACACCACAAAGCTCTTGGTGAAGTCTGGCACGTAACCAAGACGTGCGGTGTGTGCGGAATGTTCCAGGAAGTCGGTATCGATGCGGAAGGAGACATCGTCTACGCAACCTAGATCCCATGAGGCCACGGCGGTTTGCGTGAATATTTGCCGAACACCGCGCTGAGGACCACGTCAGGATCTTCCATTCGCGCAATTGCATCGAAGCGATCAGCGATTGTCATGACCTTCGAGAAATCACGATACCGATTGTAGCTGTGCGGAAATAACACCGGTCCGCCGCGCACCATTCGCCCCAGAAACGTGTCGGGCACCAGGAACCTCGTCGAAGCGAAAAAGAAATTCAGCTTCTTCGGACTCGGTAATGAGCTCTCGACAAGCCCTCGAGGAAGTGATCCGTGTTTTCCCCATTGCACATTGATCGCGACCTGCGACTTGTCCCACGGCGTATGGAGGATCGTCCCGTGCCAGTAGGTCCAGACTTCGTTGGGCGCACCGGTAGCATCGTATCCGACCCAGACAATCTCCTGATCGGTCGCGACAGTGAACGGAATCCAGGAGCCATTCACGTCGTCCCGCCAGAGGAGGTGGTAGGCAATTATGCGCTTTGTCGGATGCAGTATGGCCACCACCCGTGACAGCGGGAACCTTTCATCTCTCTGGAGGTACAAGACCGGTGCAAGGCTCCGCGCCAGCATGGCGCCACTATCAGTCGCTGGCAGGCTGCCTTGGACAATAGCGGGACGAAGCGGGATGTGGGCGCGTGGTCCACACCCCGTCGTCGCCGCACAGATCAGCAGTATGCTGGAGGTAAGATGCGCAAGCCTCGTCCGAACACGTATAACCCTGCCCAGGTTCTTCATCTGATCAACAGTGACAGATCAGGAGTGCCACTGAGCTGTCCATCATGTTCCGGGTCAATCGAGCGCGACCCAGCTCAATATCCGCCAGCTCCCATGTCCCACGTAACGCTGCGTTGCCGAAGCTGCGGACGCACCGCCAAGTACATCGCGAGCGCGGCCGGAGCCGCCTGAGCTGATCCCGCTGGGCATCCCGCTAAACAATTGCACAAAACTTGCCCGCAAAAAGCGAGTTCGATCGCACGCGCAATGCGGCGATGGCAAGGTTACAGTCAGACCCCTTAGAGGGGAAAGGAAAGAGTTATGGCACGCATCACCGGCACAGTGAAGTGGTTCAACGACGCGAAAGGATTCGGCTTCATTTCGAGAGAGGGAGGCCCGGATGTCTTCGTCCACTTCAGCGCCATCTCCGGCTCAGGATTCAAGTCTCTCGCCGAAGGCGACAAAGTCGAGTTCGAGGTTGTTCAGGGACAGAAAGGACCTCAAGCCGCAGACGTAACCAAGGCCTGAGAAAAAAAAGAGTTAGCAGAGGGTAGAAGCGCTATCGCGCTTCTACCACACAAGAGATTCGGAGCGCGGAGAAAGCCCTGGCATTTGCCGGGGCTTTTTTTGTCTCTGATACCTCCCGCGTACTTCTGCTACCTCTCGCGTGGTAGAAGCGCGAAAGCGCTTCTACCCTCTGCTAACTCCCCAGAGTCACAAATATGCATTTCCACAGCGGCACCCTCTTTGCTTTCTTTCACAGCCTGAAAGACGACTTTCTAGGGAGGAGGATGAATGGCCGCAATCTGGAAGGGCTCACTCGCATTCGGACTGGTCAACATTCCAGTGGAGCTGAGAACTGCTGTGCGCGCCGATCACATCAGCTTCCGCCTTCTGCACGAAGAAGATCTCTCGCCCGTGAAGTACGAGCGCGTGTGTCAGGCCGATGGCGAACCCGTTCCATGGAACGAAATCGTCAAAGGCTACGAGTACGAAAAAGGCAAATACATCGTGATGACCGATGAAGACTTCAAGGCAGCGGCAATCGAAGGCTCGAAGTCAATCGACATCATCGATTTCGTGAAGGAAGAGGAAATCGATCCTCGCTATTTCGAAACTCCGTACTACCTGGTGCCGGCGAAAAACGCGGAGAAATCGTACGCACTCCTCCGTGAGGCGATTCGCTCCACGGGTGCAGTGGGTATTGGCAAAATCATCATTCGCCAGACACAGCACCTCGCCGGCATCAAAGTCGTCAACGATGCGCTCGTGCTGGAGATCATGCGCTTCTCCAACGAGCTCGTGAACGAGAGCGAATACACATTCCCTGCTCGCGACAACGTGCGCCCGCAGGAGCTCGCAATGGCCGAGCAGCTCATCGACAATCTTGCTGAGCCTTTCGATCCGTCGAAGTACACCGACGACTATCGATCGAATCTCATGAAGATCATCAAAGCGAAGATGAAGGGTAGGAAACCCAAACTCGAAGAGCCTGAAGAAGAGCCTGCCGACACAGGCGTGCTCGATCTCATGTCGAAGCTGCGCGCCAGCCTCGAGCAGGGTGCGGGAAAGAAGTCAGCACGAAAGCGAGCACCAGCACGCACTCGCCGCACGAGCAAGCGCAAGACAGCGTAGCACTGAGCTGTGGCGATTGCATCTCGCCGCGCGAAAAGCGCTCGCACTCAGCTCCAGGAGTATCGAAAGAAAAGAGATTTCTCGAAGACGGCTGAGCCATCGGGTGAACGGGAGGTACCTGAGGCCGGCCGTCTTCGCTTTGTAATCCAGAAGCACGCAGCATCTCACCTGCATTTCGACCTGCGGCTCGAGCTCGATGGCGTGATGAAAAGCTGGGCCGTTCCGAAAGGCCCGAGCACAGATCCGTCGGTAAAGCGACTTGCAATGCAAGTCGAAGATCACCCGATCGATTACAACACATTCGAAGGGACAATTCCCAAAGGACAGTATGGCGGTGGAACGGTCATGCTGTGGGATCAGGGCACGTACACTTACGACAACGCTTCGCCCGATGAAGCCGAAGACATGATCCGCGAGTCTTACCGTCGAGGCGATCTCAAGGTCACTTTCTTCGGCGAGCGCATGCGGGGCTCATGGGCCCTGGTGCGCATGAAGCACAGTCGCGAAGGCGATTCCGGAAAACCGCAGTGGCTTTTCATCAAGCACCGCGACGAGTATGCATCGACAGACGACATCGTTGCCGACAACATGACGTCAGTAGAAACCGGCAGAACGATGGAAGAGATTGCGACTGGAAAAAGTCGCGTGTGGCAAAGCAACCGCGCGGAGAAAGTGACAAGGACTTCGTCAAAAAAATCATCTTCAGCCAGCTCCAAATCGAGATCCGACGCGATATCGCAGATCGCGAAGTCGCTGGAGCCGATGTATGCATCAGTCGGTACGACCGTCCCCGGCGAAGGATGGACGTTTGAGCCCAAGTATGACGGTGTTCGCGTTCTCGCGTTTGCCACTCCTGGTGATGTGCGTCTCATCACACGCAACGGCAAAGACAAGGCAGAGCAGTTTCCGGAAATCGTCGACGCCCTTTCTGCTCTTGCTGCAAAAAAGAAAAAGGCCTTCGTGCTCGACGGAGAAATAGTTGCGTTGATCGATGGGGAAGCCGGACGATTCCAGGAATTGCAAAGCCGCATGCACGTAAAGGAATCGCACATGATCGCGCGACATCGAAGCTCGAGCCCTGCGGCTCTCATTCTCTTCGACATAATCGCCGCTGATGATGACGTTCTTATTCGTGAGCCCTGGAAAAAACGAAGAGCCCGCCTTCTCAGGGAAATCGGCAAGTCCACTAACGATCAGATTCGCCTTACCGAATCAATCGAAGGCGACGGCGAGAAGATGCTCGCACTCGCACGCAAGCAGGGATGGGAAGGAATCATCGCGAAGCGCGTCGACTCCACGTATGAGCCCGGTCACCGGTCGCGATCATGGCTCAAGCTGAAAATCGAATTCCGGCAGGAGTTCGTAGTTGGAGGATTCACAGAGCCGCGCAACTCGCGACAGCACATCGGCGCTCTCCTCCTCGGCTACTATGATGGCGATCGATTCATTTACGTCGGCCACACCGGAGGCGGATTTACTGGCGCGGGACTCGCGGAGATGTACCGCAAGCTTGCGCCGCTCGAGCAGAGCAAGTCACCGTTCGAGGAAGTACCAAAGACAAACGAGCGCGCGCATTGGGTAAAACCGAAAATCGTTGTCGAGGTGAAGTTCAGTGAATGGACAAGCGATGGAAAACTTCGCCAGCCCATATACCTCGGCACACGCGACGACAAGACGGCATCGGAAGTAGGCCGCGAGAGCTCGAGCATGCAGAAGAAAGGCGCTAAGACCGCAAAGAAATCAGGGACTACTGCTTCGAAATCCAAAGCGCGGCGCCGCATCTATGCGCAGCGCACGCTACAGAGCGAAGGCCCGGCGAAAACTGCGAAGCGCGGAAAGGTGAAAACCGACGCAGTCGTTGCGCGCATTGACGAGATTCGCGAATCAAGCGGCAGCGGCAAGCTCGAGGTGGACCGCGGAGTTTCGCTCGACGTTTCGAATCTCAACAAGGTCTTCTTTCCAAAGAAGAAGCTGACCAAGGGCGATCTGCTGCATTACTACGCGACAGTTGCTCCGTTTGTCCTGCCGGTGATGACCGACAGGCCCCTCGTTCTAAAGCGATTCCCGAATGGGGTTGGTGGCCAGTCGTTCTTCCAGCAGAATGCCGGCGAAACCCCTGACGTAGTTCGCACTGAAACCATTCACACTCAGGGCGGATCGACAAACGTTCGCATTGTCGGCGGAGACCTCGCGACTCTGCTCTACACAATTCAGCTCGGCGCGATTTCAGTGGACCCGTGGCATTCGCGTGTGCAGTCCCTCGATCACGCTGACTACACCATCATCGATCTCGACCCGGGGCCACGTGCTCAGTTCTCCAGAGTCGTCGAGGTTGCGCGCTGGGCAAAGGAAGTGATGGATGATCTGGGCCTCAATGGTGCCTTGAAGACGTCGGGGTCCAGCGGACTTCATATCTACATTCCGCTTCCGCCTGATACCCCGAACGAGGCGGCAACACTCGTCGCTCAGATTGTTGCAACACGTGTGGCCGAAGCGCATCCGAAGGTCGCGACGATCGAGCGGTTCGTGAAAGCGCGGGGCGCGACACAGGTTTACGTCGACTATCTCCAGAACATTATTGGAAAGACCGTTGCGGGCGCGTATTCGGCGCGCGCAAATCCCGATGCGATGGTATCGACTCCGCTGGAGTGGGATGAGCTGACCGAAGATCTCGATCCGCGAGAGTTCACGATCGAGACTGCGCCTGAGCGTTTCGCAAAGCTCGGCGACATCTGGAATCCCCAGATGAAAAAAAAGAACTCGTTACGAGCTCTCGTTTAAGGTTCTAGCGGGAGCTGACTTTTCTTAGAGGGAGATCGAGCTGGTCGGTCTTCTCGCCTTCCTCCTTTTTGGGAGCATTCTCGAAGGTCGGGTCGCTCGACTCGTCCACCATGTGCGTGAGCTTGTAATACAGGTGGAGGGCGTTGACCGGGGCAATGAAGCTCCGGCGGCCGGCGCGTGAAATGGCTACAGCCTCTTCGCGCACACGACGGGGCAGGTCCTGCGCCAGCGGGTGAGCCAGGAGTCTCCTGATTTCAGATGTATCTCTCGCCAACAGTGCAGCGCAGAGGCTGTCCAGGTATGCGAGCATCAGTCTCCGAGACTAAGGTTTTCTATTTAAACCTTATGTACACATTGCAACTAATACACCCAAAGAGCAATAGGTGCCATAACCGTTCGTTTCCCGGTACAATCCTTTTACTTAGGACGACAGAAGGTCCAGTCTGATACCCCGCTGGGCCGGCCGGCGTTTCCTTGGAGAGTACCTGTAGAGCTGAGCAGGCCTTCCCCTTCCTTCGCTTCGCCATTCGTCCGTCGGCTCGACCAGCCAGGCGGCCTGAAGGGCGCGTCGAAAGCTTGCCTTATGCAGGCGCTTTCCGAGGAGCAGCTCGTACATCTGCTGTAGCTCGGTCAGCGTAAACATTTGAGGCAATAGTCGGAACGCCACCGGAGACTGATCCATCCTGCCCCGGATCACTGCAACTGCATCGTCCAGAATCAGCCGTTGTCTCGGAGCCAGCTGAGGGACGTCGCTAAGAGTAAACCACGCGTAGACACCGCCTACCGGCGATGGGGTACCCATCGGCACCAGGCCGGCGTACGCGACTGAAATCTCACTTTCTGATGGATGGCGCTTCCCGTCCCCAAATGCGCCGACCTGCTCGAGCCACGCGGGCTCACCTACTGATGCGGCTCTCGCAACTCTCGTGGCTGTTGCTTCCATCGTTTCGGACGGACGCATTGCATCCCACGGCAGCACCCATTTCTCGCGCCCTTCAGGCGCTCTGCACAAAAGCACCGCAAGCTGGCTTCCGACCGCGGTGAGGAGGACGACATCGATTGTGCTTGAGGGGCGGCGATTCTTGCGATCGGCCATGATACTGCGAATTAGTCACGTCCTGTGACTAATGTCAAGTACCGATTTTGTTATTAGTATCGAATCGCTAATTAATAGCGTCAGGCGGGCACGAAGTATATACGGAAATTCGGCGCCCGCGTCAACTCGATCTGGGTCAGTGTACTCCCGCTGATCGTGCGATTCCTGTGCCGCGTGCAACTGTTCTGCCTTCCAGCGGAATCGATATCGGAAGCTTGCCTGTAATTGCCTGCGTTCCCGCGAGCGCCCGTGCAGCTGCAGTCTGCGAAGGCGGGAATCCGCCCCATGCAACTACATATGTGCCCACCCACGGAACCTGTTGCAACAAGTAAGGATTTCCGAAGCTTACGACGATTGGACGCTTCCCTTTGGTAACAAGTCGCTGCACAAAAGAAGCAAACGCTTGTGGTGCGCTTGCCGAAACTGCATCCCAGTTCTGTCCGACATATGAGCTTACGATTGTTACATCTGCAGAATCCGCGGCCCGCTCGAGTCGCGCGTAATCGGCGGCTGGATCCTCTGCCGCGAGAAACTCGACGCGAAGATTTTTCACCGCTCCGCGAAGCTCTCCATTGAATGCCACTCCGGCAGACAGATCTGTCCTTCGACCCACTGTTATAGAGAGAACACGAGCATTTCCGCTCGCTGAGAGCGGCACCTGATTCAAAGAGTCCTTGACCAGCGTAATGGACTTTTCCGCGATCCGTCTGGCCATCGCCGTGTGGGAGCTGTCGCCAACTATGTAACGAAGCGAATCAAGGCTCACGAGCTTCCTGCGATTAAGTCCCAGATCCTGTTTAGCCTCGAGAATTCTTCGCACTGATTCGTTGACCCGGGCTTCGGTGTAGCGGCCTTCGCTAACCCCGGCAACCACTGCATCGATGGTCTGCGAAACATTGAGTGGCTGAATCAGGATGTCGACTCCAGCAGCAACCGCGCGTTTAACCGCTTCTACGGCACCGTACTGATTCAACACGCCTGCCATATCCATCGCATCGGAGATAATTATGCCGCGAAACTTGAGCTCATTGCGAAGCAGATCAGTCAAGACCTTTTGCGACAGTGTTCCTGGAACACCCGATGAATCGAGTGCCGGCATTGCTCCATGGAACGACATTATCGCCCCAACGCCGCTGCTTACCGCTGCCCGAAATGGTACCAGTTCGACACTATCAAGCCTGTTTCGACTCACAGTGACGACAGGCAGGGCGAGGTGCGAGTTGGTTCCGGTGTCGCCGTGTCCGGGAAAGTGCTTTCCCGTAGCGATCATCCCGTTTGCCTGAACTCCGCGTATGAATGCTGCTCCAAGCCTGGCAGCGAGCGCAGGATCTTCACCATAAGAGCGCGTGTTGATGACCGGATTTGCAGGATTGTTGTTGACGTCGAGGACCGGTGCATACGCGATATGGATCCCCAGAGCCCTGCCTTCGACGGCTGTAAGTTTTCCCTGCTCGAAGGCGAGCGTCGTATCACCGGTTGCCCCAATCGCCATCTCCGGCGGGAACACCACCGCCCCACCGAGGTCGATCGCGTTCGGGATGAAGTACCCTCCACGTGCCCTGAACCCTGCCCCAGCCTCCAGGTCCGCCCCGAAAACCAGGGGAATCGAGCTCATCTCCTGGAGCGCATTGAGCTTGGAAGCGACTTCCGTGGGTGAGCCCACCGAAATGGTGAACCCGCCGACCTTCTCCTTCTTGATGTAGTCGGTCAGATGCTGCCACTGCGGCGAATCGCCGGAGGTATAGTCGCCGAGCACTGTCGGCCACACCATCTGGGCAGCTTTTTCTCGCAGGGTCAGCGTCGAGAGAACCGAGTCGGCCCAGTTTTTTGACCCGACCGACGTTATCCCTCCGGTCGCACTCGTCGATGTAGCTGAAGTGCATGACGCCAGCGCGAGCGTGCTTAGCGCAAAAGTGCGGAAAGTTTTCTTCATTCTCTGTGCTCTGATATCTCTCGCGTGGGCGATGGCGCGAAGCGCTGAGCCCCTCTGATAACTCTGATCAGCCACGTTAGTGGCTGATCGTTCCCTGTTTACTAGTATCGATCTCAGCGCCTGTTCCAGTCTTGAACAGGAATGCCGACATGTTTCGCGTCAGGAACGATCTCGCCTGCGGATCCATCACGTCGAGCCCATAGTGATTGATGAGCATCGTCTGCTGCTTGCCCCAGTCTGCCCAGCACTGGCGGCAGATCTCTTTCACCACTCGCGCTCCAATCGGACCGGGAAAAGGGGGGCGCTCGAACCCTTCGCGCGTCTGCCCGCAGCGAGTGCAGGTCACATCAGCCACAGCTTATGACCTCGCGTACTGAATTTTTGCGAGACCGAATAGCGAAAGAAGCTTGAGGTAGACCCAGCCGATATCGAGCTCGTACCACTTTGCCTTGAACTTTGCAGAATGCGGATCATGATGATGATTGTTGTGCAGCTCTTCACCTCCAAGCCAGATCGCAATCGGCGAAATATTCCGGCTCTCATCTTTTACACCGAAATTCCGATAGCCGACGGCGTGACCAACACCATTGATGATTCCAGCGGCCCAGAACGGAATCCAGATCATCTGTACGCCCCACACGAGCGGGCCGACAAAAAATCCGAATAGATAGACGTCGAGTCCAAGCATCAGGAGGATGCCCAGTGAGCTCCAGCGGGAGAGGATGTATCGCTCGAGCCAGTCGTTGGGAGTTCCCTTTCCGTACTTCTCGAGCATGCCTGGCTGTTTCACTGCCTTCCTATAGTAGAAGGCACCTTTGAGCACGATGTTCCTGAGACCTTCCAGCAACGGGCTGTGCGGATCGCCTTCGCGATCGGCAAACGCGTGATGCTTGCGATGACACGCAACCCACTCTTTGGTGACGATTGCCGTGGAGAGCCACAGCCAGAGCCGCATCGGAAGAGCGGCCAGATAGTGCAGCTTCACGCTGCGATGAGTCTGCGCGCGATGCAGGAACAGCGTTACACAAACATTGGTCAGATGACCGGCGATGACGATGAAGAGAACCGGCTTCCACCAGTCCGCCGCCCAGCTTCCAAAATCCGGCATTACCTCTACTCCATTGTTGAAACGTGCGTAATTGCTTGCGCGCAATTTACCCCGGTGGCGAGGCACGTGCCATTCGCGAGACCGGCAAAATGACTTGCGGTCTTGCGGCTTCATCCGGCTCGCTCTAGCGTCTCCCTCGGAATGACCCACCCTCCAATCTCCGGAAAAGCCACAGCGGCGGGTACTAAACGCTTCGCCGATCGTTTTGCGGATTCGTTTGGACCGGACTTCTATCGCACCACATCGTCAGATCTCCTCATCTCATCCATCGGCATGGGGACATACCTCGGCGAATGTGACGACGATGAAGATGATCGCTACGTCGACGCACTGGCCGCCGGCATCTCGCATGGATTGAACGTTCTCGACACAGCGATCAACTACCGCTGCCAGCGATCGGAGCGCGCTGTCGGTCGCGCGCTCAGCAAGGCAATCCATGATGGATCTGTCGAGCGAAATGAAATCTTTATCAGCACCAAGGGAGGATACGTTCCCCTGGAGGGCGCACCTCCTGAGTCGCGCGATGAGTATGACTCGTACCTCGAGCGCGAGTACTTCGAGCGAAGTGTCATGTCGCGCACTGATCTCGTAGCAGGAGGTCATTGCCTCAAACCGCAGTTTCTTGCTGATCAGATCGAGCGCAGTCGCGCCAACATCGGCGTCGAATGCATCGATGTTTTCTACATCCATAATCCGGAGCAGCAGCTCGACTCAGTGTCGCGTCAGAATTTTCGCGCGCTGATGACTGACGCATTCGCAGAGCTGGAGTCGCATGTCTCGAAGGGGCGTATTGCATCGTATGGATGCGCGACCTGGAATGGCTTCCGGGTTTTCGCTGCCGCGAAAAATCATCTTTCGCTTTCAGAGCTTGTGGAAATCGCGAAAAGGGCTGGCGGGAAATCCCATCATTTCCGGTATATCCAGCTTCCAGTCAATCTTGCAATGACAGAAGCTGTTCGCGCCCCCACTCAGCAGATGAACGGAACGAATGCCGCGCTTCTCGATGCTGCGAGAGAGCTTGGAGTCTCAGTTGTTGCGAGTGCTGCACTGATGCAGGGACAGCTTGCGCAAAATCTTCCCGACGGTGTTCGCTCGCTTTTCCCTGCATTGACCACCGACGCACAGCGGGCAATCGCGTTCGTTCGTTCCCTGCCGGTTGTGACTGCGCTGGTAGGCATGCGCTCCATTCCTCATCTCGAGGAGAACATCGAAGCGGGCCGTGCTGTCATGAAAGTGTGAGCTCAGTCATTTCTCTGGTGTCCAGATCGACCACCATGATTCGGTGCGCGTTCGTATCTGCTACGTACGCGTGACTCTCGCTGCATGATATGCCCGATGGTTCATTGAATCCGCTGAGCCATGTTTTTGAAGTTCTGGAAGGCGGATCGATGAGCTTTATGCAGTCGTTGTACGAATCCGCCACCAGCAACCCTCCCTTCGGATGCGTAGTAATTCCCTGAGGGTGCTGCAGCCTGACATCATCCGCTTTTCCATCGACGTTGCCGAAGTCGAACAATCCGGTTCCAACGATCGTTTTGACCAATCCTGTCTCAGCGATTTCAGTCGAGCGTATTGCATTCGATTCGGAATCCGCAAAGAAGAGCTGGTCATTATGCAGCGTGATTCCCATTGGCTGTGCGAGAAGAGCATTCCGGTTTTCACCATCCCTAATGTCCTCGCCACCTGTCCCCGCGTGTACCCGCACGCTGCCATTGTCGAGATCGGCCGACCAGATCTGGTGAGTTCCCGCCATCGCGACGTAGAGAGATCTGCTGGAAACCGCGACATCCCACGGTGACGACATCGCCCCCCTTGCCCTGTCACTGCGCGTTCGCATCTGACTCCCCGTTCCGGCAATTGTGCGGACTGCTCCACTCTTCAGATCGACTCCGCGAATGGAATGATTGCCGGCGTCAGCGATGTAGAGGGTTTCGCTATCGAGCGCCATTCCCTGCGGATAGTTGAAACCATCGATCACACGTTCGATGGTCGCGGTAGACGGTCCATCGAGATAAGCAATGATCACCTTGTGATTTCCGCTGTCGGCTATCGCGATTCGGCCTCCGCCCACAATCACCTTTCCCGGATAGCTGAGCTGTCCGGGAGGTTTCGTTGGAGCATCAGCCGGGAAATGCAGGGGCGAATCGTTCAGTATTCCGCGCGTCCGCGCGGTATCGATTACTCCGTCGATGAAAGGAAAGAGCATTTCTGCCGCAAATTCGCCGGCATGTGCTCCCACGACGTACCCGGCTGGATCGATCGCGACGATCGTCGGCCACGCTGACACGGCATAGGCCCGCCATGTCCTGAACTGCCTGTCGTTGACGACAGGGTGAATCGCATCGAGCCGTATCGACGCGTCGCGAATCCTGTCTGTAATTCTCTCAGCATGATACTTCCCGCTGTGAACCCCGATTACAACCAGCTCGCTCTGATACTTCGATTCGAGCTCCCGCAACTGCGGAAGTACGTGGATGCAGTTGATTCAGCCATAGGTCCAGAAGTCCAGAAAAACCACTTTCCCGCGCAGTTCGGAAAGTTTTAGTCGCCTGCCGCCAGTGTGAATCCAGTCGAGATTGTCGGGAAACTCGGGAGCGCGAACTGCAGGTGCCGGCGTGAACTCTCTGGCCATCGATTGTCCTCTCTCAGAAGACTGTTATAGTTTGTGCGCGGAAGTTGCTATAGTTGCGGTGAAGAAACCCCATATCGGAGCTAGTATCATGGCAGCCAGGAAATCATCACGTGGTGGCTCGAAGGGTGGAAGAAAGGCCAGCCGGAAATCGCCGGCACGCAAGTCGAGAGGACGGAAAGGTCCCGCTCGAAAGAGCTCTCGACGCAAGACGGCTGCCCGCAAGAGCACTGGCCGTAAGAGTACCGCCCGTAAAGGCGGCGGTCGCAAGAGCTCTGCTCGCAAATCGAGTGGAAGAAAAACCAAGCGTGCTTCTTCTGCACGCAAGTCCAAGGGAAGCAAGCTTTCTCTTCCAAGCCGTAAGGATGTGAGTCGCGCTGCATCAGGTGTATCCAAGCGCGCGAAATCTGTCGCCAAGCGAGTCAGTCGCGTTGCAACTGGAGTTGCGCAGCAGACGGTAGCTGGCGCCGAGCAGGTTTTCGAATCCGCGAAGGAATTCGTTCAGGAACACACCTGAGAAACCAATACTGAATGCTGAATTCTGACTAAGTGCGTAGTTAGTCAGAATTCAGCATTCAGTATTTGCAGTTAGCCATTTCGTAACTTCGTCGAAGACTTTGTCACGGCCATAATCGACCGTGATGATGTGACCCCCTCCTTCGACCCATTCGAGTTTTTTCTGTCGCGCACCGAGCACAGTCATCGCATCCTCAGCAACTGCAGGTGCTATTCGAGGATCGGCCTTCGACTGCAGCAGCAGCGTTGGTGCTGATACATCACCAAGTGATCGTCGACCTTGTGATGCGAGTCTCCACAATTCGTAGAGAAGTCTTCCGGTGTACACTCCGTAGCCGAGGTTCCTCGCTCGCTCCTCTGGATTGAGAATCGATCTGGGGCTTGTTGATTTTCTAACGCCCGCGAGCGGTCCCCAAAGCCAGTGTGAAGCCGACATGAATCTCTGATACGCCGAAACGTCCAGATACGGAGCAATCAAAACGAGCGAGCAGATCCGCGGATTTTCTGCCGCGAGAATCGCTGCTATCGCTCCTCCCATGGAGAGACCCGCAACGGATACGCGCTTGTGCGTGGACTGAAGCGTCGCAAGCTCCTGCCGCGCACACGCAAGCCACTCGTTGCGTCTCGACTGCACGAATGCAGTTACGCTCGTTCCATGACCGGGAAGCAGCGGCGCTTTTACATCGAACCCTTTGTCGTATAGATGTCGCGCAAGCAGACCGAGCGTTTGTGGTGTGTCACCAAAGCCATGCAGGAGGAGAACTCCATGTGAATTCCCCTCCTGCATATCGATTGTTTCAGCGCCGGATCTAACGCCGGCTTCGCTTGTGTTCGCCGAAGGCATTCACTGAATCAGTGCTGCATTGTCTCCTGCGCAAGGGGCACCATCCCATCTGTCTCCACCGGATCGGCGTTTACATGATTGGTGAGATTCGCGGGAGCGATCACGAATGACATTCCCCTCCTGGTAGCGACTCCGGTCCCGATCAGCCTGCCAAGTGCCAGTGCGATTGACTCGCGCGTAGCACCGACCATCTCGCACAAAAGCCGATGATGCTTGAGCTCGATTCGGAGCTTGCCGTCTGCCGTGAGGAACGACCGGTCTGCTGCAAGGCGCTGAAGCGAAGCGACAAGTCGCTGCTCAACATTCTGAGATGCCATTGCATGAAGCTTCTCGAGTAGCTGAGCCCGCTCGCTCATCAGCTGGCTCATGACATCGAGCGCGCTTCCCGGATTCTCGCGTACGAACGCGCGAAACTGCGCGCCGTTCACGAACAGCGTTTCAGTTTCATCGGCGGCGAACGCATCTGTTACGTACCTGGCCTCGTGGCTCAGTCCTTCGACGCCGAACATTTCTCCAGGCGTGATGATCGCCGGAACAAATCCACGGCCCGTGCGGATTCGATTGCGAAGAATTACATGGCCGCGAAGTACGAGAGAGACTCCGTCCGCTACCGTACCCTTCTGATAGATCTGGAATCCTGAGGGCCAAGTTGTGCGGGCACCATACGACGCGAGGACAGTCGCACTTTCGGAGCCTATTCTTGAATGCCTTACGTGGGGAGTTGTTGCTTGCATTGCTCTACGCGCTTTTTCTTCAAACGATGTCGCAATGTCCGGGCCATATTTTTATATGGGTTCCCTTATAATTTGTGCGTTCAGGCCTCGTCGAGCGCATTGCGAATTGAGTTCTGCAATGCGTCTTCGCTTCTGACTCCTGGAGGAAGTGCATTTGCCAGTGTGGAGAAGATCCGCTGCATTTCCTGCTGTACGAATTCGGTCTCGTGACCTACGCCAAGTGCGTCGAGATTTCTGAGCGCGAGCTGGCGCAGCATTCCTGAAGTTGCGCTGCTGAGACCCTCGAGCGAAGTCTCGTCGTGTGTGTGTTCTGTCTTTTCTTTACCACGACGTCGCTTCGGTGCAGAAAAGAGTGCAGACGTCGGCGCGAGCTTAACCACCAGTGATCCGGGCGAATGTTCTCTCCAGCTCTCGACAATTCCGCGACGTCGAAGCGCGGGCATGAGCGACAGAATCTCTCTTCTGATGACGCCTACTCCACCTGCGCTTTGGTTTCCCCGGCCGGTGACGATCAGAACTTCTTCCGGCTTCGTGACTTGCCGGCCCCGAAGCCATGCTTCGGTTCGGGAACGGGCTTCCGCTGCAGAGGGAAGTGACTCACGAAGATTGAGCGTGCGCTCGCTTCCAAACGCGGCTTCATCGAGAGCGCGCCAGAGTGCAGTGAGTTTTGGCTTCCTGTGCTGCATGAGAATCAGCCGATGATGCGTTCCAGAATCGAGAGCCCGCGCTCCAGATCATTGCGCTCGATCACGAGCGGCGGAAGAAGCCGAAGCGTGTGATCTCCAGCGGTGATCACGAGAAGGCCTTCATCCCATCCTCGCTGCACAACTTCTGAGGCGAGATCTACTACATCGACGCCCCACATGTAGCCCATGCCGCGAACTGCACGCACGCGGTCGCTCTTTCGCGCAATCGATGAAAGCCTTTCGCTCATCCATTCACCGTTCTCACGAATCGCCTGCAGGAATGCCGGTTCAGCAATTCTTCGCACGACATGATTCGCGACGGCAGCTACGAGTGGGCCACCACCGAACGTTGTCCCATGGTCGCCAGGCTTGATCGTATCCGCGATTTCCTGATTGACGAGAATTGCACCCATCGGCAATCCACCCGCGAGTGGCTTTGCCATCGCAACCATGTCAGGCGTAACACCGGTTCGCTCGTACGCCATGAAAGTGCCGAGTCGGCCGAGTCCGCATTGAATCTCGTCGAAGATGAGTGCAATGCCGCGCTCTTCGGTAACCCGGCGAAGGAATTTCAGCAGCTGTGGCTCGATGACGCGAACCCCGCCTTCTCCCTGCACCGGCTCGACGATAACCGCTGCGACTGACTCACCATCGAGTGCGATGTCGAGCTCGCCTTCGTCGCGCTCGCAGATGCTTACGCCTCCAGCAAGCGGGCGAAATGGCGCACGATACGACGGACGGTCTGTTGCCGCGAGTGACGCGAACAGACGCCCGTGAAAGGACCCGCGCAGCGCAATGATTCCGGTCTTTGCGTCGGAGCCGACCGCGCGACCCCATCGTCGTGCAAACTTGAACGCGCCTTCATTCGCTTCTGCCCCCGAGTTGCAGAAGAATACCTGCGACGCAAAGGAATTATCGACGAGAAACTTTGCGAGACTCTCTCCTGCTTCCGTTCGGTAAAGATTGGAAACGTGAATGAGACCAGTGCTGACAACACTTTCGATTGTCTTCGCGATTCCTGCGTCACCGTACCCGAGCGCGTTGACCGCAATCCCACTCGCGAAATCGAGATAAGCCTTGTTGTCTTCGTCGAACAGCTCCACACCTGCTCCGCGCACAAAGCGCATCGGCGCTCGCTTGTAGGTGCCGAGTAGTTCGCGCGATACCGGTGACTGCGTCAGAGTATCCGTCATGTCATGATCGGTGTTAGAGACAACAGCGTTCCGCCCCCGCTTCCCGAGAGCGCTTCGAGTCCTGCGATTCTCACTTTCGATGCACCAGTGTTGAGAGCGGCAAATCCTGCTTCCAGCTTTGCGCGCATTCCGCTGTTCACGGTGCCGGCCGTGACAAGTGCATCGACAGCTGCCTGATCGAGCTCATCGATCACTTCACGATCGTCATTCATCACGCCTGCAACATCTGCAAGCAGCCATAGCTCAGCACTAAGTGCTGCTGCGATCACCGCGGCTGCATCATCGCCATTCACGTTCAACGCTTCTCCACTCGCTGACGTTGCAACTGGCGAGATAATGGGAAGGAGCGCGGAATTGAGAAGAAGCCGGATCAACTTCGTATCGGCTCTTACGGGTTTCCCCGATTTGCCGAACTGCTCCTTGTCGATGGGTTCGGCGAGAAGCGTTGAAGCGTCCTCTCCCGAAATACCCACAGCAGCAATTCCCGCTGCAGTAAATGACGACACGAGTCTTTTGTTCGCACTTCCAGAGAGAATCATTCTCACGAGATCCACATCTTCATCCGTCGTCACTCGGCGACCATTTATGAACGTCGGCTCTCGTCCGAGTGCTCGCTGCAGAGAAGAGATCTCATCACCACCACCGTGCACCACACAAAATGATCCAGGCCCCCTCTGCCACATTGCCTCGAGAGCTGTAACTAGATTAGGGTCAGACTGAACTCGTCCCCCGAGCTTGATGACTTTCATCAATGGAGTCCGAGCTGCTCGTCCAGCCCGAGCATGAGGTTCGCGTTCTGCAGCGCCTGTCCTGCGGCGCCTTTTGTCAGATTGTCGATTGCTGCTGTGATGATCAACGTTGGCGCGTTTGTATTGGCTGCTTTCACCGCCGAGATCTTGACGTTGTTGGTTCTTACAACGTCGCGAATGGCCGGAGTCGTTGAGCTCACTTCGATAAACGGCTCGCCACTATAAGCGCTTCGCCATATCGACAGTGGATCCTCGACATCCTTGTTCAGGCGAACGACTATCGTCGACAGCATTCCCCGCGCGACGGGAAGCAGGTGCGGCGTAAATACGAGATCGACGCCTGCCTGTTTCTCCGCGAGCACAGCGCTCATCTCACTCATGTGCCGATGTTCATTGCCCACGCCGTACGCGCGAAAGTCCTCACTGACTTCGGCGAATAAAAGATCGGGACGTGGTGTGTAGCCGGCGCCTGTCACGCCGCTCGATGCTGCGACAGAAATCGTCGATCCTTTTTCGATCAGGTCCTCATCGAAGAGGGGGGCGAGCGGAATGAGAATAGAAGTCGGATAGCAGCCTGGATTTGCAACAACGTCTGCGCCCCGGATCTGATCGCGATACAGCTCAGTCAATCCGTAGGGAATGTCCTCGAGACCGTTGAGCCTTGCGTTGCTTCCAGGACGCAGATCGGAGGACAGATCGACAACCTTTGCGCCTGCATCATGCGCACGCTTCACCCATTCGAGAGAAGCGCCATGCGGAAGTGCGGAGAAAACCAGGCTGGTTTGCCCGAGCGGTGCATCTTCAGGCGCGATGAACGTGATCTCATTTCCGGCTATGCGCGCGCTTTGCCCCCGCTGAGCGTTGGCGGCTGCAAAACAAAGCTGGAGACCGGGGTGACGGGCGATAAGCGTGACGAGCTCGCGGCCCGCGTAGCCGCTGGCGCCAAGGACGCCGACCGAAAGTTTATGCACAAATAATGCATAACATTGCAGAAGTGCTGCGTCAATCTTTTCTGCGGTGCTGTGAGGTCCGGGTTTTGTGGGCTATTGGGGCTCACCCGCGAGGCCTTTCAGCCTTCTCACAACTCGATCGCGCGCCAGACCCGAGCGGCAGACAATCAGGATTGTATCGTCGCCGCCGATTGTGCCGATAATGTCGGGCCACGCTTCGCCGTCCAGGGCCGATGCGATTGGCTGCGCACCTCCGGGAATGGTGCGCAGAACGACGAGCTCGCTGACGCTTTCGATTCTGAGAAAGAGCTGCGGCAGCAGCGTATCCAGGGCGGCGCGGCTCTCCTCGATGCTTCCGTCCGTCACCGCGTACCGCGCGCCCTGAGGTGTTGGAACGCGCGCCAGTCTCAGCTCGCGAAGGTCTCTCGAGAGCGTAGCCTGCGTCACATCCCATCCTCGATGCAGCAGGAGCTTTCGCAGATCCTCCTGACTGCTCACAAGACGTGAGTCGACGATCTCCAGGATTGCTGACTGCCGCTCTCTTTTGTTGGCCATTCGAAGTCCTCCGCTCAACACTTTACCACCCTCTCTCTCCTCGTGCGAGTACCCGCCTCATAAGGTTGACGCTATTCCCATTTGTGATTAAATATACGCAAGTAATGAATAGTTATTTAGGAGAGCCATGACACGCACAATTGCCCTCGCCTATTCAGGCGGTCTCGATACATCGATCATCGTACCCTGGCTTAAGGAGCACTACGATGGTGCCCGCATCATCTGCGTCGCTGCCGACATCGGACAGGGAGACGAGCTGGAAGGAGTTCGCGCCAAGGCATTGGCCTCGGGTGCCGACGAGTGCTACATCGAAGATCTCCGTCAGGAGTTCATCGAGGATTTCATCTGGCCCACACTTCGCGCCGGCGCGATCTACGGCCGCAAATACCTGCTCGGCACATCGATGGGCCGTCCGCTCATCGCGCGCCGTCAGGTGGAAGTTGCACGTCGTATTGGTGCCGATGCACTCGCGCATGGCTGCACCGGCAAGGGCAATGACCAGGTTCGTTTCGAGCTTACTTACGCCGCGTTTGCTCCGGATCTTCCGGTGATCGCGCCGTGGCGTGTGTGGGACATCAAGAGCCGCGAAGATGCGCTCGACTACGCCGCGAAACACAACGTTCCTGTCACTGCGTCGCGTGAGAAGATTTATTCGCGCGATCGCAACATCTGGCACATATCGCACGAAGGCGGAGTGCTCGAGGATCCGGGTCAGGGGCCGCCCGACGACCTCTTCATGCTCACGACCTCACCCGAGCTTGCGCCGAATGAGCCTGAAGAAGTCTCGATTGGATTCAATCAGGGAACTCCTGTTGCAGTCAATGGAGTCTTCCTCGATCCTGTCGCGATTCTCACAACGCTCAACAAGATTGGCGGACGTCATGGTGTGGGACGCATCGATCTCGTAGAGGATCGTCTCGTTGGAATGAAATCGCGCGGAGTGTACGAAACGCCAGGCGGTACCCTGCTCTACACCGCGCACAGCGAGCTCGAGCAGCTCATTCTCGATCGTCGCACGCTCGCCGCGAAGGATCTCATTGCGCCCCGCTATGCAGATCTCGTTTACGAGGGACGCTGGTGGACCACCGAGCGTGAAGCGTACGATGCGTTCGTCAATGTCACTCAGGAGCGCGTCACTGGTGGTGTCACACTCAAGTTGTACAAGGGCACAGTGACCGTTGTGAGTCGCGCGAGTGAGTACGCGCTTTACGATGAGCGCTTCGTGACGTTCGGCGAAGACGATGTGTACCAGCAGAGTGATGCTGCAGGATTCATCAGACTCTATTCCCTTCCCGATCGTGTTCGCGCAGTACGCGATCGCGAGCTGGCTGCAAAAGCTGTTGCTCCTGTCACTCCTCAAGAAGACGCTCCAGTCCTCGCGGGCTCGTTCCAGGACTGATCGTCATGTCGGTCGAGCAAAAATCGCACAAGCTGTGGGGCGGAAGATTTTCCGTTCCCACGGCTCAGGCGCTCGAAGCGCTGAATCGCTCCATCGGAACTGACTTCCGTCTCTGGCCACACGACATTCGATTGTCGAAGGCGTGGGCGATGGCGCTCTGGGGTGCGGGCGTTCTCACGCTCGAGGAAAGCCGGCAGATCGAAGCTGGTCTGACAAAAGTCGGCGAGCGTCTCACGGATGGTGCCCTGCCCCAGCCTTCCGATGAAGACGTTCACACGATGATCGATCGCATGCTGCATGAAGAAGTCGGCGACGTCGCGTCGAAGCTGCATACCGGACGCAGCCGCAACGATCAGGTGTCGACCGCAACACGCCTCTGGACGATGGATGCGATTGGTGATCTCGATCAGGCCGTGCGTTCACTGCAGCAGGTGATGATCGATCAGGCAATATCTCTCGAGCACGATCTCATGCCGGCGTATACGCACCTTCAGCGCGCGCAGCCCGTGAGCGGCGCACACTGGATGCTCTCGCATTTCTGGCCGCTCGAGCGCGATCGTGCACGTCTTGCCGCAGTGACGCGCTCAGCCGCGGTGCTTCCGCTTGGATCAGGGGCGATTGCCGGATCAGCGTATCCAGTCTCCCGCGTTCTGCTTCAAGGCAGCCTCGGCTTCTCATCACTGTCGCCAAACAGCATTGATGCAGTTGGTGATCGTGATTTCATCGCCGAGCTGTTGTTCGCTGTTGCTTTGATTGGCGCGCATCTCTCTCGTCTTTCTGAAGATCTCATTCTGTATGGCTCGAGTGAGTTCGGCTTTGTGAAATTCGGTGAAGCATTCACCACCGGATCGAGCATGATGCCGCAGAAGCGAAACCCCGATGCACTGGAGCTCGCACGCGCGTCCGGCGCACGCACGCTCGGTGATCTCACCGCGCTTCTTGCAACACTCAAAGGATTGCCGAGCGGTTACAACAAGGATCTTCAGGATGACAAGCGCGCGTTGTTCGGCGCGGTCGATTTGATCCTGCTCGTTCTTCCCGCAGTGGCAGGTACACTTGCTGAGATCAACTTCGATCGTGAGCGCATGAAGTCAGCGTTGTCGAGCACAATGATGGCGACTGATCTCGCAGACTATCTGGTTGGGAAGGGAGCAACGTTCCGCGAGGCGCACGAAGCGGTTGGCAATCTGATTCGTGAAGCCGAAGGGAAGGGATGCGAGCTTTACGACCTTCCCTCCAGGAGCTTCAGCGCTGCACACAAGTTCTTTGGAGATGATGCGAAGGAAGCACTCGATCCGGCTCAATCTGTTGCTCGTAGAGGAGTGCCTGGCGGGACAGGTCCGGAAGCTGTAAGAGCGCAGATCGCAGCGGCCGAGTCAGCTATTCGGCCGGTGAGAGATACTCCACGCGGAAACGAGCTCAACCTTAGAGTAATTTGATTATTATCTAACCATCAAAGCAAAGAAAAGCCGGGTAATCCCCGGCTTTTCTTTTTCCTCTTAGAAGCTGATTCCGAAAGTTACTGGAATGAACTGTGTTGCAACGTTTTCAGTGAAGACGTGATGGTATCTCGCTTCGATGAAGGTGTTGAATCCGCTCAGCGGGAATGAAGCGCCGATTCCGCCATTCACGCCGAACTTGTTCTGCGAATCCGGATCATCTGCGCCGTCGATGTCGCTCTTGAGATTGTAGATGCCCGCGCCGCCGATCAGATACGGGGTGATTCCTGTTCCAGGCAGGTTGTAGACGAGGTTTGCGTTTGCTGAGCTAATGGCAATTGCATCGAGAACGCCGAATCCAGGGATTGTGATGTCACCCTTGTCCTTTACACTCATGTGGTTGTACATGCCGTCGATGCGAAGACCGACTGGACTGCCGAACGATCTGAACATGAGTGACACAGTGCCGTTGTAGCCCGTGGTAAAGTCTTCACCCAGATCGCTGACCGGTATAGCCGCGCCGCCGGAGACACCCAGGCTGAGGGACTTGTTCGACTGTGCTGAGCTTATCGATGCTGAGAACAGGACGGCTGCTGCGATTGCGAGCGCTGAATAGATCTTTCTTGTCATGCCTTGCTCCTGCTGAAGTACTGGTTTGAGCGTTATTGCTGCTCGTGATTCCTGCTAGGTACCACGCGGGGTTGGCAATTGTTGCACCTTAATTGTATGGATTACGGTGGACTTAATTATCCTTTTCATTTAGGATAATTACCTGATGCGCGCCTATACGGTTGCCACTACTGCAGTTACGCTCCGAATGCCGGAAAAATGGCTCGACAACGTGCTGTCCCAGAACACCGTCAATGGTGTCATCCGAAAGCGGCAAGGCGTCGCTCGAAGATTGACACCTAAGGCTGTGCTCACGCTGGAGATCGCCATTCGGCTGGCCCGAACTCTCGGAGCAACGATGCCCGTAGCGCTCAAGCTTGCCACACAGCTGCTGGAGCAGGGAGCCATCGAAGCGGGCGAAGGCTTGAGCTTGTCGATCGACATACGGCAAATCGAAGGAGAGCTGACTGACCGCCTCGCACACGCGGTGGAGATTGCGCCTTCACCTCAGCGGGGGAGACCCCGCCGTAAGGTCTAGAAAACGAAAGAGGGTGCCGCGAGACACCCTCTTTCTCAATTCGATTGTACCCGCGCCTTAGCTGGTCTTTGCAACGTTCTCAGCCGCAGGACCTTTTTGTCCTTCGACGATGTCGAACTCCACCGTATCACCTTCGGCGAGAGACTTGAATCCGTTTCCGGAGATCGCGCTGTAATGCACGAAGCAGTCCTTCTGTCCGTTGTCAGGGGTGATGAAGCCAAAGCCCTTCGCATCGTTGAACCATTTAACCTTGCCCGTCGTACGCATTCCTGCTCCTGGTAAAAAATCCCGAATCCGGAATTCACCGTCTCCGGGGCAACTGTGGCTTGGCCCACTGTGGGCTTCGCCGGATGAAGCACTCGAGGATCCCTGACTGGGCTCCCAAGGCCGGGTAACTCGGCAAAACCATACAACGGTCAGGAAATGCGGTCAATAGAAAAATGTTCAAGGTTCAAGTTTATGAATATTTGTGATGTAGTAGTCGGTTTCCCCGAAACACGACGTCGGCAAACCACGGTGCTCCTCATAGGTGAGTGACACTCTCTTGCCAAGGCTCTCCTGAATGAGATGTGCAATGGAATCATTGCGAACGCTGAATTTGAAAATCTGCGGCATCGAGCCAGGAAGATTCGCCTGTGCCAGCTCTCCTTCCCACGTTTTGCAGATCCATCCACGCTTTGAGATCTTCTGCGTGTATCCGGCGCGATCTCCACTCGAGTAGGAATATCCGAGCGTGATTCCCACCCAGAGCGCAATGATCAGAACTGGGATCAGAACCACCAGCGCACCAGTGATCTTCCTCCAATGACGACGCTTCCAGGAAGGCTGGGTTGGTGGAGGTGTATCAGTCATTGGAATCTCTCCGGAATTAGCTTTATCTCGAAGCCAAAGATAACGAAGTGACTTTCAACCCACGAAGACAAACCGTATCCGCCTCAGTCGGCGGAGTGCCTGTCGGCTCAGCACATCCAATCGTCGTCCAGTCGATGACGAACACGGACACTGCTGATGCCGCCGCGACCGCGGCGCAGGTCGCAGCTCTCGCTGCAGCCGGCTCTCAGCTCGTGCGCATCACCGTCAACAACGAAGACGCCGCGGCTGCAGTCCCGGAAATCTCCTCGAGATTGAAAGACACGGGAGTTCATGTCCCGCTGATTGGTGACTTTCACTACAACGGACATCTTCTTCTCGCTAACTATCCCGAGACGGCCCGCACTCTCGCCAAGTACAGGATCAACCCGGGAAATGTCGGCAGCAAAAGACGCGATGAAAACTTCAGCATCATCGCACGCATAGCGGCAGAGAATCAGAAAGCCGTTCGCATTGGAGTAAACTGGGGCTCACTCGATCAGGATCTGCTCACCCGGATGATGGACGCGAACGCGTCTGCCAAAGAGCCGCTCGAGGCGAAAGAAGTCTACATCGAAGCGATGATCGAGAGCGCACTTCGTTCCGCAGAGCTCGCTGAAGAGTGCGGCATTCCACACGGCCAGATCATCATCTCCGCGAAAGTTTCAGGAGTGCAGGACCTCGTGGAAGTGTATCGTCGACTTGCATCGCGCTGCGACTATCCGCTCCATCTTGGTCTCACTGAAGCAGGGATGGGAAGCAAGGGAATTATCTCCAGCGCTGCTGCGCTTTCAATTCTTCTTGCAGAGGGAATTGGTGACACGATCAGAGTGTCACTCACACCCAAGCCCAATGGTGATCGTACAGAAGAAGTCGAGATTGCACAGCAGATACTGCAATCACTCGATCTGCGTCGATTCAATCCACAGGTGACCGCATGTCCCGGATGCGGAAGAACTACATCGACGTTCTTCCAGCACATGGCCGAAGACATCCAGATCTATCTGCGCGAACAGATGCCGGTGTGGAGAGAGAAGTATCCCGGCGTAAGTGATCTCAAGGTTGCGGTGATGGGATGCGTCGTTAACGGTCCCGGTGAATCAAAGCACGCGAACATCGGCATCTCGCTGCCCGGAACTTTCGAGGAACCCAAAGCTCCTGTATACGTCGACGGAAAGCTGATGGTCACCTTGAAGGGCGACAACATCGTTCCGGAATTTCTGCAGATTCTCGAGGACTATGTGGAAAGAAAGTACTCGACGCAGCCTGAGCCGATTCTCGCCTAGTATTTCCCCAGGGCCGTCACCGCTTCACGAAGCTCGTCAGTAATCGGCTCGGTAAAGCCGACCTGAGTAAAGCGATTGAGAACATCCTGATACCACTTCACGGTTGCATCGCGGCCGCCGCTTGTTCTCGACCACACTGAGTCAGGATCAAAGGTTCGACGAAGATCGGAGAGAAGAGAATTGGCGTTGTGAACTTTTTCCGCCGCACTCACCCACAGCGCCGGTCGCGGCGCTGATACAAGACGCTCGAGATAATCAGTCTTCATCTCGTCCGAATCGAGCTCTACTCCATCGTCATCCAGTCGGCGCTGCGTGACTGCCAGCAAAAATGACAGCGCTTCCGCACCAAACTTTTCACCAACGCGCTGTTGAAGCATTTCAGGAGTTGCGCCTTCGCGAATCGAGTCCTGCACTACATCGTGCAGAATCCCCGCGACGACCGTGCTCTCGCCGCATGCATATCGCGACAGTATGACTGCGACATTTGCGGGCTGCGTGAAGTAGGGAAGCTTCGTTCCTTTTCTGACCTGTCGGTCATGATGCTTGGCGGCAAATGCGAACGCGTGATTGACCGCGTCGGAATAACCTTTTGCGCTCACGATTTCCTTTTCGCGAACCACTCTACAACTCGCTCGAGTCCGTCACGATCCGCTTCTCCAAAAGCACCAGGCTCATCCGAATCGATATCGAGTACCGCAAGAAGCTCGTGATTTTCATCGAAGACAGGCACGACAATCTCGGAGCGCGCGCGCGCATCACAGGTGATGTGCCCCGGAAATGCGTTCACGTCTTCGACAATCACAGTCTGCCCTTCGGCTGCAGCTGTGCCGCACACGCCTTTCCCAAATTCGATCTCCATGCAGCCGAGAGTGCCTTGATACGGACCAATACGGAGAAGCCGGCCGGGCTCGACTACACGATAGAAGCCTGTCCATAGATGACCGAACGCGTTGTGAACCAGAGAACTGATAGTCGCCATTGCAGCGACCGAGTCATCGATACCCTCGAGCACTGCTTCAGTCTGAACACGCAGCTCGTCATACGCCTCGGCCAGAGGTATTCCGCGCAGATCGATTGTGGTTTCGGCCATCAGGTGCTCAGCGGACTCCAGCGAGATTGAAGTTTCCCGAAGTTGTTGAGAGTCCCGGCTCGCTGTGCTCATCCTGCGCTTCGATCACCGGCATGTCGTCGTTCCACAGAACCAGCCCCTGGATCCGCAGATCGAGCACTCGAAGACTTTCGACCGCTTCTTTGATACGGCCAAGTTTCGTGTGCGCTACTCTCGCGCACAAAATTACATCCGGGCCCGGGATGATGCTGTCGCGGCTCCGCTGCAGGTATCCGGTTGGTGCGGCGATGACGATCAGGTCGTACCGCTTTTCCATTCGCGCGAATTCGCCGCGGATTTTCTTCGCGACTTCAGCACCAGGTGGGCCCTGTCGCTTAGTCCCACTCGGCAGAATGTCGAGCGTGCGATCTCTTCCGACCGTCGTTTGCACAATGGAGCCAGACCACTCGGAGCGGCCCGAAATCATTCCCGCCAATCCGGGATTAGAAGGAACTCGGAAAATTCCTGCGACAAAGGAGGTGACGGAATCGACATCGACCAGAAGCGTGCTTCGCGCCTCATAGGCTGCTGCAGCAGCGATATTTGACGCCACTGTCGCGACAATTGCCCCCTCGTCGCCCGCGACTGTCACAATAGGCACGTTGGCTTCGGTCGCAGCGAGATGCAGATACAGTCGCCGGTAACTCTCAGAAGTGACATTTATCAGCGGTGGAGTCATCTCATCCGCCAGGCGCCGGGTGCGCTCTACGTTCACCTCTTCCTGCTCGATCACACCAAGAACACGAACACCTGTGACCTGCTCCGCCTCACGCGCATCGGCAATCGTCGGCCTCTTCAGCTCGATGAAAAACGAAGCGCCGTAGCCCAGCGTAAGTGCGAGGACTAAAGCCGCTGCAAGCATCGCAAGCGGCGGTGCTCCAACATTCGCGAGCTCGCGTGCACGCGAAGTTTCCTGATCGATTCGATCGTTGACGGCTTTCATCTGAGCCAGTGCGCGAACAGCGTCGGCGTAGATACGTTCTGCTTGAACTCGCTGTGCACGATACCGCGCAGTATCGACTTGCGGGCGCGCCGGAGCCGGAGCGTACACTGGAGCCGGGCGCAGCAGCGCCAGGCGCTGCCTTGCTTCAGCACGTTTTGATTCAGCGATCGACTGTATCGATCGTCCAACAGCCGTTGCTCGTGAAGTCAGTGCGACATACACAGGATCCACGCCACCGACAGTTCCGAAAGCATCTCGCTCTCTTTCAATGTCCGAGAGAGAGTCGAGCAATGCGCGAACTACTGGATCGCTCGCCAGCGAAGGCGCTGTTGCGAGCGCGCGATATGAAGCGGGAAGGGGAGCATTGTCGGCTCGATCGATCAATCGACCGAGCGTCGAGATCTCAGCTGAAAGCGCCTGGCGCTGGGCGATTGCTTCGGGAGGAAACGTATCGACAACCGGCGCCTGTACAGGTGCCGCAACACGTCGCGCAGCATTCAGCATCGAATCCACGTTCGCGATTCTTGCTGCCGCTCTGTCGCGAAGGGCAACCGTTCTATTCGAGTCAGGTCTTTCTTCAATCGTCGCTGACACGCGAACCGCTGCACGTGTCGCCTGCCTCGGCACAAGCACAAAGGCTATCAGCGAGGCGAGGAATACGAGGCCTCCGACGATTCCCATGATTGCAAATCGCCGCGATGCATTCCGAGACCTCGATGAGGTCCACCAGTAGCTGGCACCGCTGAATGGCCTGCTCATTCCGCTTTTCTCATACGATTGGAATCGATGATGATGCACATCGTATGCGAATGCTACCCTGATACAGAAAAAAAGGCGGGGACATCATCGAGATGCCCCCGCCCTTGAGGTTTCGGTGCTTACTGAACCGTGATCTCGCCCTTCATTCCCAGGGCAAGGTGTGGGGTGCAGTGGTAGGGGTACTTGCCGGGCTTGATGTTCGCGAACGAAATCGTGACCGACTCACCTGCGTTTGTCTTCAGCGCGCTCGCGAGCTGTCCCATCTTCTCAGGAATGTTGGCATCGAGCTGGCCCTGAACATCGGCAGGAATGGTTGCCGGGTCGAAAGCGACGTTGTGAGGTCCACCATTCACGACGGTGAACTTGATTCCATCGCCAGCCTTAATGGTGATGTTTGCCGGATCGAACTTATATCCTGTGGCGTCGCCGATCATCTTCACTTCGTGAGTAGTACCGGTGATCGCTGCCGCAGTCGCCGCACCACCTGCCGGTGCTGCGGGAGCAGGAGCTGCTGCTGCAGGGGCGGCAGTCGTATCGACAGCAACTGCCGTCGTATCACCGGCATTCTTGTCACCGCCGGCGCACGCGCCGAGAACAACCGCGCTCGCTGCGAGCGCAATTCCGTAGAACCGCATTTCCTATTGGCCTCCAGTGCCGTACAGATTGCTTCTGTGTTTGAGATTTCCCGCCGGCGAGAGGGCTCTCGCCGGAGATTGTGAACTTATTCACAAAGCCATGGAAATCAAAGCGCTGGCCGACCGTGCGTCAGAAATCGTGCCGCAATTGTGTCAGTCACCAGTCACCAGTCACCAGTCACCAGTCACCAGTCACCAGTCACCAGTCACCAGTCACCAGTCACCGGCGTCCGGCGCCCGGCGCCTAGAACCGAGTTATGAGGTCGCGCCTGAGTCGCGAGGGATCTCCTACGTATGCGAATCTGATCCCCTTCATGTATTTGCGGGCTACTCGCTGAACGGCTTCAGGTGAAACGCTTTTCAGCTCATCGACGAACTTGTCAGCGAGCTTGTAGTCTCCCCGATAAAGTTGCGCGCGTGCAAGAAAGCTCGCCTGCGCGTCATTGGTTTCGTTATCGAGGAAATACTCAGTCAGAAACTGCTGCTCGAGTCGCTCGAGACCATCCTTGTCGAGCAGACCATCCTGCAGCTCCTTCACCGCCGTGAACATCAGGCGGAGTGTCGTGTCCGGCGCAGTTGTCGACACATACAGTCCACCCGCACTGGCTGCACGATCCAGAAAAGGTGCATGCACATCGTAGGTGAGATTCTGTCTTGTGCGTATCTCCGAGAACATGCGCCCTGTCAGAACCGACGTTGCGATTCTCAGTGCCTGATAATCTTCTGAATTTGCAAGCGGGCCGCTGTAGTAGCCGACGATGTAATTCGTCGGAAGTGCGCGCTGCTCGACCACGACTGCTGACTTGCCTTCAGGAAGTCGCGCGGGCGGCGTCCACGTGTAGTTGCCCTGAGGCATTTTCGAGAGTGTTGCAGCAACGAGTCGCTGGATGTGCGCGCGGTCGACGTCACCAACAACTACCAGCAGCATCCGCGACTTCACCATCTGCGTTGCCTGATAATTCCTGAGCGCTGCTGCATCGAGTGACGAGATAGACGAAGCTGTTCCAATTACAGATGTCGCGTACGGATGCCCGGCGAAGGCGATGCTGTCAGCGAGATACTCTGCAAGTGCGTCAGGATCATCACGTCGCTGATTGATGCCAGAGATGAACTGCGTCTTGATGAGAGAGACGTCTTCCGGATCAAGTGTCGGATTCATGAGACGGTCGGCAAAGATCGCCCATGTCGAATCGAACACTTCAGTTGTCGCTCGAATGCCGAACATTGTCCAGTCGTCTGACGGAACTGTCGCGATCTCACTTCCCAGCCGCGACATCTTTCGTCTCAACGTCGCCTTCGGATAGTTCTTTGTGCCGCGCTCCGAAACCTCGAGGAGGAGCGCCTCGATGCCGGCATTCGACGCCGTAACCTGTCGCGCTCCGCCGAGCAGGTAGAGGTTCGCCGCAACGACATTGTTTGCGTTGCTCTCCCTGAGAATCACCTTCACGCCGCTGACGTCGAAGCTCGACGTCAGTGTCGTCATAGCAAGTGCAATTGAAAGCAGCATTACTCAACTCCTCGTGTTGCAAGCTCCTGAGTTGTCAGGCCAAGCTGCTGACGAGAAGCAGGGTCGATCAGCACACCAGTAATTCTTGGCTTGTTCAGTATGTATTTCGTCGCGTAGGCCTGCAGATCCGCGATGGTCTGCTTCGCCATGTTGTCCACGTATCCCATGTAGTACTCGAGATCGGCCACGGTCCACCAGAACCCGAGCGTGTGAGCAAATCCCGATGAGCGTTCACGGTCGAATGCGGATGTTACCGCACGATGTGCTTTTACTGCTTCGAGCTCGCTGACATCGAAGTATCCGGGATCATCGAACTTTGCGATTTCGGTTTCCAGCGCTTTCAGCGCTCTTCTCAGATTTTCTGGTGAGGTCTGACCGCTGATCGTAATTGGTCCGACGTTGTTCAGCGTGTAGTAGTTCACTCCCATGCTCTGCCACAATCCGCTGTCTACCAGTCGCTGCTGGAAGTTAGAGGCAGGGTCGTTCAGAACGTCGGAGAAGACATCAGCTGCATACGTCGACTTCGGATCTTTTCCGACGCTTGGTCCCTGCCATTGCAGAAATACTGTGACAGCGCCCACTCCTGCTTCTACAACGACGCCCTGGTCCTTCGTGAGCGCAGGAATCGGTGGTATGGGATCGGTCACGAATGGATCGGGGCCTCGTTCCCATTTTCCAAGCTCTCGTTCTGCAGACGCAAATACCTGATCGGGATTTACGTCTCCGGCAACAATCAGGACAGAGTTGTTGGGAACGTAATATTTGCGCTGAATCGTGCGCATTTTTTCCGGCGTGGTGGTGAGAATCACCTGACGGTCGCCGATGACATTCTTGCGGCTGAAATTTCCCGGATAAAGGAGCTTGTCCATTTCACGATTCAGCTGGAAGAACGGACTCGATTCGTTGCGGTCGTATTCTCCGATTACAACCTGGCGTTCCCGCTCCAGCTCATCCTGGCGAAAGAGGGGAGAGAGAAGTGCCGATGCGAGGAACCGTACGCCTGCGTCCATGCTGTCTGCAGATACAGTCAGGAAATAATTGACTCGCTCCTCGGCAGTGGTTCCGTTGAATACGGCTCCCAGGTCTCCGGCGCGTCCGACAAAAGATTCCGGATCGGGGAATTTTGAGTTCGCGCGAAAGAACATGTGCTCGTACATATGCGCGAGCCCGGCAAACTCAGGACTTTGCGTGAACGAGCCGTTCTTTACATCCACTTCTATAGTTGCGAGTGGAACACCGTGATTCTCCACGACGATCACTTCGAGTCCGTTGGCGAGAACTTTCCGCTTGATGATTTTTTCGAGCTCTGCCCGCTGAGCAGAGACAATCGATGGCACGATGAAAGCACCAGCGAGCATGAGCATAGTGGCGAGCCACGCCCGACTGCGATTTCTTTGAGACATTGTGTTCAATGAGCCTCGATGATTGACAAGCACGAACAGTTAGCCGCCCAGCTCAATCCTTCCCAGCTGAAGCGCGGCGAGCTTCTATCTCCATACACCACATTCCGTATCGGTGGTCCTGCGGATCTTTTCTATTCGACACGGACCGCGGAAGATCTCGCAACCGCCGTGCTCGCGGCAAGGAATCTACAGATTCCTTACTTCGTGCTGGGTCTTGGCGCGAACATCCTCATTGGTGACAAGGGGTTTCGCGGCATCGTGATTCGGAACCACGCGAGTCATTTCACATTCTCCAACAACGGCGAGTTATGGGTCGAAAGTGGCGCCGTAGTGGGCGAGCTGATCCCCGAAGCTGTCGAACGTGGCTGGTCAGGTCTCGAGCATTACGTGGGCATCCCCAGCACGGTGGGTGGTGCCGTGTGGCAGAATCTGCATTTCCTCGAGCCTGAGCCTGAACGGAAGAAGACGATGTTCATCGCGGAAGTGTTCAAGTCCTGCGAGCTGCTTACGGAGGAAGGCGACAGAAAAACTGTCGGCGCGGATTACATGCAGTTCGGATATGACACAAGTGTGCTACATCATCGAGGTGATATAGCACTGGCGGTGACATTCCAGCTGGAGCACGGCGACACCGCGGTAATGCATCGCATCATGCAGGAAAATCTGAGCTGGCGCGGAGCAAGACACCCATGGCTTCAGTTTCATCCGAGTGCCGGATCGATCTTCAAGAAGATCGAAGGAATGGGCGCCGGCCGGCTCATCGATCAGTGCGGTCTCAAGGGGTATCGCCACGGTAGCGCACAGATATCGCACATCCACGCGAACATCATGGTGAATCTGGGCGGTGCGACCGCTAAAGACGTTCGAGAGCTGATCGTCATTGCGCAGGACGCAGTCGAAAGGAAGTTCGGCGTCCGGCTCGAGCCCGAGATCGGATTTATCGGAGAGTTCTAGGCTCTCGCTGCTTCTTCAGCTGCCTCGGTCGCGGTCGTCCATTTCTCGATGGCCTTGTCGAGTCTTTTCTTGAGCTTGTCGAGCTCGGTACCCGCTTCGAGAGACCTCCGTTTGCCTGAATCCGTCGTATAGAGACCGGGATCAGCCAGCTCCGTAGTGAGATCTGCGATTTTTTTCTCGAGATCTGCTACTTCCCGCTCAGCGTCTTCTGCCTTGCGCCGTGCTTCACGTGAAGCGTCGCGCTGTTTCTCCCTGTCTTCTTCGCGTCGCTTTGTTTTCTGCTTCTCGTGTACGCGTCGCAGCGCCTCTTCTTCCGCTGCATTCACCTGCGCAGCGTGTTCACGCTCTTCGCTGGCAATTTCCCATTCACCAAATCCGCCGCCGAAGTCGGTGATCTTCGAATCGTGGAGGACCCACACGCGATTTACCAGAACACGCAGCAGCTCTCGATCGTGACTCGCAAGAAGCACCGATCCATCATACTCCTGAAGTGCGTCCTCGAGTGATTCAATCGATTCCACGTCGAGATGATTCGTCGGCTCGTCCAGTATCAACAAGTTTGCGTGAGAGAGCACAATCATCGCGAGTGCGAGGCGAGCTCGTTCTCCTCCCGACAGCGTCGATGCAGTTCGCTGTACTTCATCACCGGAAAATCCGAAGCGCGCGAGATGGCTTTGCACTGCACGCCGTTCCCACAATGGTCGCAAGTCAGCGATGACATCGTACATCGACTTGTCCATCGGCACCTGGCTCAAGTCCTGTCGATAAAACGCAGGAGCAATTGAGCCGCCGAGCTTGAGCTCTCCCTCGATTGGGTCGAGCTCGCCAAGCAGTGTGCGCAGCAGCGTCGATTTGCCAGCGCCGTTTGGTCCAATCAGCCCGACAGTTTCACCGCGTTTGAGAACCGTGGTGAGATCGCGAATGAGAGGACGTCCATCGATTCCAATTGTGGCGTGATCTGCAACTACAACCTGGTCTCCGCCACGTTCTCCTGCTGTCAGTCGCAATGCCAGAGATGAAGCTTCACCAGCAATTGGAGCACTGAGCCGCGGAAGTCGCTCGAGTCTTTTGCGGCGTCCTTTTGCCTGCTTTGAATTCTGTCCGGCAATATTGCGGCGAATGTAGTCTTCCTGAGATGCGATGGATTTTTGCTGCTTCTCGAACGCACGCTGCTGCGTGAGTCGCTGCTGTGCACGCTGTTCGACGAATGATTCATACCCGCCTGAATACGCGAAGGCGGTATCTCCCTCGAAATGCAGAACATGATCGACAACGTTCGCGAGGAACGCGCGATCGTGACTGATGAGAAGAATCGTTTTGTCGGTCGACTGCAGGTATTCCTCGAGCCACCGCGTTGTGTCCAGATCGAGATGGTTTGTCGGCTCATCGAGCAGCAGGACATCTGCTGGACTCACAAGCTGTCTTGCGAGACCAAGCCTTCCACGCTCTCCGCCACTCAGCTGCGAGAGTGAGCGTGTCCGCGCTTCTACGGGATCGAATCCAAGACCATGGAGAACAGCATCGACACGCGGGGCAAAGGTGTATCCTCCTTCTCTGTCGAATTTCTCCAGATCCCTGTCGTAGCGGGCAAGCATTGCAGGTGTGGATCGTTCGCCAAGCTCTCCGATCTTTACCGCCTGCTCTGCCAGAGACTGCTCGAGTGCGAGCAGCTCAGCGAACTGGCCTGCCGCCGCCTCCCATACCGTCGCTGCTTCACCAAAGTCGCGATGCTGTTCGAGCAGTGTAACGCGCAATCCGGGCTGACGCGCGATCGTTCCCGACGTCGGGTCCTGTTCACCAGTGATCAGCCGGAACAGAGTTGTCTTGCCCGTTCCGTTGCGGCCGATGATTCCCCAGCGGTCTCCTTTCGCCGCTGTGAATGTCACGTCCCTGAAGAGTGTCGTCGCGCCGAACTGGACCATTGCGCCTGACACTGAAACTAAAGTCAATCGCGAACAGCCTGCTCGCAGGCGGCAAAGCAGTTTTTCAGTGTCGTGACGGTATGGTCACCCATGTGTCCGATACGGAAAGTCGTGTCACCGAGCTTTCCATATCCCGTCGCAACCTGAATTCCACGTGCTTTTACTTTCTGCACAAATGCGCGCCCTGGAATTGATTCTGGAAGCTGAACCGTCGATACGGTTGGTGATCGAGATCCGGCTTTCACAATGTTGCGCCACTCAACACCAAGCCGCCGTGAGCTTTCTTCGAGCCAATCGCTTGTCGCCTTCAGCATTTCGGAATGGCGGGCCCAGCGATTTTCGATTCCTTCTTTCCTGATCCATTCCAGCTGAACTTCGAGCGCATACATCAGCGAGAACGCCGGCGTTGCAGGTGTCTGGTTCTGCAAGGCGTATCGGTCCATCTCCACGATATCGAAGTAGACGCCGCGATTTTCCACTTTCCTCGCTTGCTCGACGAGCTGCTCCGACGCAACGCCAAACGCCAGACCTGAAGGCAGCGCAAAAGATTTCTGCGACCCCGTGAGAACGTAGTCCAGATTCCATTCATCAAATCTCAGCTCCGCACCTGCAAGTCCACTCACGCTGTCGATCATGCAGAGTGCGTCATGCGAATGCGCAATATCCGAAATCGCACGAACGTTGTTCAACGCGCCTGTTGAAGTTTCCGAATGTGTAGCGGTTATCGCCCGGTATTCCTTCTTCGAGAGGAAGTCGTCGAGCTTCTCGAGCGAGTGCACTTCACCCCACGGCTCTTCATACCTTTCAACCTCACGACCGCACATCTCCGCGATGTGAGCAAAGCGTTCGGAGAACGCGCCGTTGACGAGCGAAAGAATCCGCCCCGGAGGAAGTCCCCGAATAGCTGCTTCCATCATCCCGGTCCCCGAAGATGCAGCGACGTACACTGGACGACGGGTAAGAAAAACTTCTCGCAGACCCTGCTGAAGTCGTGCGAACAGCTCCTCGAACTCGGTGCTCCGGTGCGGTATCATCGGCCTGAGCATTGCTGCCAGCACTTCCTGCCGCACTTCGGTCGGGCCAGGAAGAAAAAACGTTCCAAATGAATTCACTTTGCTGTCCATAATTTCCATGTCTCTTCAGCGAGACCTATTGTCAGCTGATTGCTGTTTCGTACCAGCGGCATCTTCAAAAGCATCGGCTCATCGGCGAGCTTCGTCAGCCAGCTGTCGTCAGACATTCTAGCGTGTCTCAACCCCAGCTCCTGAAATCTCGCCGAGTTTGAGTCTATTAGTGCACCGATGCCGAATTTCTGAGCGAATCGTTTCAGCTCTCCCGGAGAAGCGGCGCGTTCATTCAGATCCACGAAGTGAGTCTTTATTCTTCGCTCGGAAAAGAAGCGCAGTGCTTTCCGCGTATCTGCGCTCTTCCGGATTCCGAAGATCTGTACTTCCATGACCTCGTCCTTTTCTCCTGCGTGGTGGCTGCGCGGTGCTCACCGCCAGACTCTCTGGGGCAAGTTTTTCCGCAGGCTCGACGTGCATGATACTCGCATCGAGCGACTGGAGACACCCGACGGCGACTTTCTCGATCTGCATCACCTCGATGCGCCGCCAGGTGCGCCCATCCTGGTTCTGCTTCACGGCCTCGAGGGCTCCGTACGCTCCCACTACATCCAGGGTCTTCTGGCCGAAGCGAAAAAGCTGGGGTGGCGTGCCGCTGTCCTCATCTTCCGGTCATGCGGTGAACCAAACCGTACTCGTCGCTCTTATCATTCCGGCGAAACGACCGACATAGCATTCGCGTTGAATCATCTGGAATCGGGGTTTCCACTGGCTCCCATTGTTCTCGCCGGTGTTTCGCTTGGCGGTAACGTGCTCCTCAAGTTTCTGGGTGAGCAGGGCAGCAGTATTTCAAGGCGCATCAAGGCCGCTGCTGCTGTGTCAGTTCCGTATGACCTCGCACGATCCTCACGACACATCGATGAAGGCTTCGCCAGGGTGTACCAGTGGAACTTCCTTCGATCACTGAGGCGGAAAGCTCAGGCTAAGCTCGAGAGGTTTCCCGATCTCGCCTCGCGTGACGCGCTGGAGAAGGCGACATCGATGTTTGCCTTCGACGATTGCTTCACAGCTCCTGTCCACGGATTTGAAAACGCTCGAGATTATTACGCGAAGTCGAGCTCCATCAACTGGCTGGAGACTATTAGTATCAATACGCTACTATTGAGCGCCGTCGATGACCCATTTCTGCCCTCTCAGGTTCTCGATCAGGTGCGCGACAGGGCAGCGAATAATCCACACCTTGAAGTCGAGTTCCCGGCGCATGGTGGGCACGTTGGATTTGTTGGAGGGCGGAACCCATTGTCACCGACTTACTACCTTGAAAAACGCGTGAGCGAGTTTCTTGCACATGAGCTCGAGCATTCTTCCTGATCCACCGGAGATCGTCTCATGAAGATGAGCACAGTTCGGTCATTGTCGCTTTTGTCATTCGCGGTACTGACTGCCTGCACTACCACACGCTCCAATACAGCTGCTGAGCATGCCGATCACGATACTGTCTCGCCTTCGGTGGGAACAGTTCCGCAAAACGCATCCCTCCCCGCAGACGCTGACAATGCGCGTGCGAGGCTGAATGCTTCACCGCGACACGGCGAATGGGTGATGATTCCGGCAGGTGCCGATAGTGTGCGCGCCTGGATTGTTTATCCGGAGAGAAAAACAAAAGCACCTGTCGTCGTTGTCGTTCACGAGATTTTCGGCCTGAGTCCGTGGATTCGCGCGGTCGCGGACCAGTTTGCTGCGGAAGGATTCATCGCGATTGCGCCCGATCTCCTGACATCAAAGAATCTTCCAAATTCCACTGACAGCGTCCCATCGGATCAGGCCGTTGCTGCGATCAGGACGCTCGACATGAACGATGTACATCGACAGATCAGCGCAGCAGCCAACTACGCGATGGCACTGCCCTCTGCAGTTCACAGGTACGGTATCGTTGGTTTCTGCTGGGGAGGCGGCGTCTCGTTTGAGCACGCAGTGCGATCTCCATCGCTTGGGGCATCGGTCGTGTACTACGGCGTATCCCCGGCAACGGCATCACTCACGTCCGTCAAAGCGCCAGTGCTCGGCTTATACGGAGGCAATGATGCCCGAGTCGATGCCACCATCCCGCCTGCTGACACTGCAATGAAAGCGATGGGAAAAACATATTCACCGAATATCTTCGAGGGCGCGGGTCACGGTTTCCTCAGACAGCAAAGCGGTCAGAACGGGGCGAATCTCATTGCGACACAGAAAGCATGGCCCGAAACCATTGCGTGGTTCAGAAAATATCTCGGTAAGTAGAAGATGATTGCAAAGATTTTTTATCTGCTCGTTTTTCTCATCGGGCTCGCGCTTTCAGTGCACGTCATGCTGCACGGAGTCGAGCGATGGAAACGACGGAGATCTCAGAAACCATCGGCGGTTCTCAATCCGCCGACGGTTGCGGCATTGGCAATGGGACTCGGAGCCAGCGGATATCTGCTGTCATCGAGAACCGCGCTCTCGACGTTTCCTGTTCTCCTCATATCGATCGTCATCGGCGGAGCTGCTCTCGCCGGAATGATCGTGCTCATGGCAAAATGGGCACTTCGAGGTGCGCTTCCAGCACACTCTGAGGAAGACGACATCAACGGACAGGTCGCGACTGTCACGCGCGATATCACCGCAGAAAATCCTGGCGAAATCACCTGGTACGCATGGGACAGGAAGCACGTTCTTCCCGCTCGCGCAATCAGCGATTCTAAGATCACCGCCGGAGCTGAAGTAGTGATCGACGTCGTCGAGGATGGTGTTGCCAGGGTGGAGCTCTGGTCAGTAGTCGAACAGCGACTTTAGCGCGCCATCGCGTACAGCCGGAGCCATTCCGGCCAGTTTCCGCTCAGCTCGAACACATCGTCGTAGTACATGATTCCTTTTTGTTCGAGATACTCGACCATCGGTCCTACCATTTCATCTGATGGAAGAGGACCGATTGCGATCAGTGATCCTTCGACTCTGAACTCTGCATCGGTGAGGTTGAAAGTCTTGTCAATTTCCGACCGTACCAGTGATGCTTTCTCGAACGCCTGCTTCCGAATGAAAAGCGTCGGCAGGCCTGATGAAACCGGCAGGGGCATGTGCCGTTCTCCGTTGATTTGATGCTGACAAACATCGCATCCATCGCGTTAGCTTCAAGCATGCCTGCAAGTACACGCCCAATTTCTGCCGAAGCAGACTTCGACGTCATTGTCGTCGGTGCCGGTCACGCCGGAACCGAGGCGGCGGTTGCAGCAGCACGGACCGGTGCAACGGTAGGTCTCGTGACAAGCTCTCTCGAGACAATCGGACAGATGTCGTGCAACCCGGCAATCGGAGGAGTCGCCAAAGGCACCGTGGTCCGTGAGGTCGACGCACTCGGCGGCATAATGGGTCGCGCGACGGACCTCGCTTCATTGCAGTTCAGGATGCTCAACCGAAGCAAGGGCCCGGCTGTCTGGGCGCCTCGTGCCCAGTGCGACAGGGGCATGTATCGCCGTGCTGTCAGGTCACTGATCGAACAGCATCGCGGCCTTCAGACAATTCAGGGTACGGTTGCCCGCCTTCTCATGAAGGGAGACGGAACGGAAGTGCATGGCATCGAGACGCTCGAAGGTCGTGCGTTTACGAGCAGGTGTGTGGTCATCACAACAGGAACTTTCCTTCGCGGAAGAATCCATATCGGCACTAAGACGAACATGGCGGGCGGCAGAGCAGGTGAGAATTCCGCCACGCATCTGGCTGAGCAGCTGGAGCATGCCGGTCTCACCGTGGAGCGATTCAAGACGGGAACACCTCCGCGAATCGACGGAAGGTCAGTCGACTACTCGAAGCTGCTCAGGCAGGACAGCGAGATCGACCAGTTCGATTATTCGTGGTCCCATTTCTGGAAAACACCGCGCGTAAATAGCGGCGTTGCCAGACACCCCGAGCAAATGCCCTGCTGGATCACTCATCTCGATGCACCAGGAAAAAAGATCATCGAGGAGAACATTGGCCTTTCGGCAATGTATGGCGGAGCGATAACAGCTCGCGGTCCACGTTATTGCCCGTCCGTTGAAGACAAAGTTGTTCGATTCCCTGAAGCAGAGAGGCATCAGCTTTTCCTCGAGCCCGAAGGTCACGACACCACCGAGCTCTATGTGAACGGTCTGTCGACTTCGCTGCCTGCTCCCGTTCAGCTCGAGATCATGCATTCGGTTCCCGGTCTCGAGAATGTCAGAATGAATCGCGCAGGATACGCGATCGAATACGATTACTATCCGCCGACGCAGCTCGATTCAACACTCGAGGTGAAGGCGGTTCGAGGATTGTTCTTCGCTGGGCAGATCAACGGAACTACGGGATACGAAGAGGCCGCTGGCCAGGGCGTGCTTGCTGGTATCAACGCAGGCCGGGCAGCACGCGGCAGCGATGGAGTTACTCTCGGCCGCGAGACGTCGTACATCGGTGTGCTTGTCGATGATCTCGTCACGTGTGGTGTCGACGAGCCTTATCGGCTCTTCACTTCACGATCCGAATTCCGATTGACCGTGCGACAAGACAATGCAATTCAGCGCCTCGGCAGAATTGCGACGAGTCTCGGTCTTTACTCGGATGATGAGCGTGAAATTGTCGAAGCTCGTCAGCGCGAGGAGAGCGAGATCAAAGAGCTCGCAGAGAGAACGAGCATCACTCCCGAACAGGCTGCACCATTTCTCACACGCGTGAATTCAACCGCGTTGCCACACTCGGCGAAAATTGCAGAGGTGGCACGAAGACATGGTGTGTCTCTCACTGAATTGTTTCAGGCAGCCGGAGTTGGCTCGCAGTTCTCCACTGAGTCTCTTCTCTCGGCTGAGCTGGGGCTAAAGTACGCTGGGTATTTTGCTCGGGAGAAGGCTCAGGCAGATCGAATGAAGTCGATGGGTGATTTTCTTATTCCATCTGATGTCGCCTACACCAGCATGAATTCACTCTCGTACGAAGCGCGACAGAAGCTCACGACGATCCAGCCGCGAACGCTCGCGCAGGCATCTCGCATTCCTGGCGTGAGCCCGAGTGACATTCAGAATCTCGTAATTGAAGTTGAGAAAAAGAGATCTCGCGTAGCTTCAAGCTAGGCAGCTTTCGCTGCTGACTTTGCGGGCGCGGTGTACTGAATTATCAGAACTGCAAGAGCGATCAGCATTCCTCCCATTGCAGTATTTCTTGTCACTGGCTGACCAAGAAGCAGAAACCCAAGCACTGCAGTAAAGAACGGTTCGATTGTAGCGACGATTGACGTTCTCACTGGACCGAGCACACGAAGACCGCCGACGAGTGACGCGAATGCAATCACTGTCGACCATACGCCAAGCAGGGCTACGTATCCCCACAGGGGAATTGTTTCTGGTATCTGTACTTCCCGTGTCACGACGCTCGCGATGAAGAACGCGGTGAATACACCGATGATCAGATAGAAACTCGCTACGAGTGCGGGAATCCCTTCCTGTACACGATGAAGCGTTGGCAGATACATCGCGTAGAGAATTGCAGTTCCAAGCGCAAGCAGTACGCCGAATCTGTTGAGTGAGCTGGAGCTGGGGAGTCCCACCATTACAACGATCCCTGACATTGCAATTGCAAGTGCGACAACTCGAGAGAGTGTGAGACTTTCTCTTCCAGTAACTGCAGATACCAACGCGACCCATGCAGGGTATGTGTAGAATAGAAATGCGAGTGGCCCGACCGGCAGATAGTTCAGTGCGTGCAGAGAAAGGAAGGTGATTGTCGATTGTGCGAGACCACCGGTGAGCATCAAACGAAGTGCATCCTTTCGCGCTATTATCAGTTGCCGTTGATGTTTTAGAATGACGAGCAGAACTCCGGCTGCGATCAGGTATCGCCAGAGCATTGCCGGGAGTAGCGGGAGCCCTGATCGATTGACGAGAACCGTTAGTGTGCTCAGCGATCCGAAGGCACATGACGACAGAATGATGAGGCCGGTGGCTTCGATTACGGCGTCGCGATCAGTTCGCATTTCTAGGGATGTGGATAGAATGTGCAAGTAATCCGGGAGTGCGCGTCTTACTGGGGTGACACTTTAACAGGAAAGGACCTAAAACAATGCGAAAACTGATTCCTCTTGCAATTATAGCTATTTCAGCGCCATTATCGGCGCAGCAACCTGCCATTCCAGCGCCAATTCCACAAATTGTCGCTACCGCCCGCGGTGAGGTCAAGGTTGTTCCGGATCGGGCCAACATTCAGATAAGCGTACAAACCCGCGGGGAGACAGCAGCGGCAGCGGCCGCCGAGAATGCCAGGAAGCAGAAGGCTGTGATCGATGCACTTCGCGCTCTTGGTATCGACGCCAAAGACATTGCCACTTCGGGATACAATGTCTATCCGGAACAGCGTTACGAGCCGAACAAGGAGCCTGTGATTGTCGGCTACAACGTGACCAACACGCTTTCTGTCGAGCTCAAGTCCATCAATATGGTAGGGCAGGCGATCGACGCTGCCTTGGGAAAGGGCGCGAACATGATCAGCTCACTTCAGTTCTTCGCCTCAAATACAGACGCAGCTCGGCAACAGGCAATCGCGATGGCAGTCCAGAAGGCTCGATCCGATGCTGATGCTGCTGCCAAGGCTGCGGGCGGATCCATCACGGGTGTGCTCGAAATAACGGTTGGGGCCTACTATGCACCGGTGCCTCGCCCGATGGAGCTTCGCGTAAAGGGAGCTGTGGCGGCGCAGGCCGCTGACACTCCAATTTCTGCCGGAGACCAGACGGTGGCAGTCGATGTAACGACCCGCTGGCAGTTCTCAGCAAAATGATTTTTCACGTGAAACCCGATCTAGTCCTTTAAGCCGATTTTTCACGTGACACATATAAAGCGAGCCGCCCCTGCCCAGGAGCGGCTCGCTTTCGTACATTCCCCGCTCTTAAGGAGTAGAGAACGTGGGAAGCGTCATAGCAGTAGCCAACCAGAAAGGCGGCGTCGGAAAAACCACCACCACGGTCAATCTCGCAGCAAGCCTTGCTGCCGCTGAACAGAAAACCCTAATCGTCGACGGAGATCCGCAGGGAAACGCCACCAGCGGAGTTGGAGTCCAGGGGCCCGATCTCAACGCAACATTATATGATGTCCTCATAGGAGCCTCCCGCATCGAGGACGTCATTCACCAGAACGTACACTTCAACCTCCTGGACGTGGTGCCCGCCACCCCGGATCTCGCCGGCGCTGAAGTAGAGTTGATCGAAACCGAAAATCGCGGCCATGCGATGCGGCAGGCGCTGCAGCCAGTTCGGGACAAATACGACTTTATCATCATTGATTGCCCACCTTCTCTTGGACTTCTCACCCTCAACATGTTAGGAGCAGCGGACTCGGTTCTTATCCCGCTGCAGTGCGAGTACTACGCACTCGAGGGTCTCTCACAGCTTCTCAATACCGTCCACCGAATTCAGCACGGAGTTAATGCGTCGCTCAATATTGCAGGCGTGCTTTTAACGATGTACGACGCACGTCTCAATCTCTCTCGCCAGGTCGCTGCTGATGCCCGCGAATATTTCGGCGAGACTGTGTTCGAGACTGTAATCCCACGCAATGTCCGACTCGCAGAAGCACCAAGTTTTGGTAAGCCAATCATGCTTTACGATGTCGCATCGATCGGTGCAAAAGCATATATGGGCGTAGCACGCGAGCTGATAGCACGAACAACGGAAGGGAAAAATGGCTCCTGAAAAATCGAACCGCCGCCTGGGAAGAGGACTCGACGCTCTGTTCAACACGGCATCGAGTGTGACTGAAGCACGCGAAGATTCTGCATTGCGTGAGATTCCAATCGCAGAGATTCAGAGCAATCCATTTCAACCAAGAAAGAACTTCAAGGCCGAGGAGCTCAGGGAACTTCAGGAAAGCCTGCAGGGAAGCGGACTCCTGCAACCCGTCACCGTAAGACAGTCGCCGAAGGGGAAAGGCTTCGAGCTGATCGCCGGAGAGCGAAGACTGCGAGCAGCTGCTGGATTAGGGTGGGAAAAAATTCCAGCCGTCGTGAAGAACTTGAGCGATCAGGAAATCCTCACTCTCGCGCTCGTCGAGAATCTGCAACGAGCAGATCTCAATCCGATCGAAGAAGCCGAAGGATACAATAAGCTCATTCGAGACTTCGGCTATACGCAGCAGACAGTCGCATCAATGGTTGGGAAAGATCGCTCGACTGTTGCGAACGTCCTCAGAATTCTTCAGCTCCCGTCGATGGTGCGCACATTCATCGAAGAAGGACATCTCACAGCAGGTCAGGCTCGTCCGCTTCTCGGCCTTCCTGATGAAGCTCGCATCATCACCTTCGCTCGATTGACTGTCCAGAAAGGATGGAGCGCGCGGGAAGTCGAACAGCGTGTACGGGAGATCGGAACTTCAGATGCGCCGGCTGGAATGAAAGCAAAGCGAGGGCGGCCGCCAAAGGCAGATTCACGCCCCGCTGAGGTTCGAAACCTCGAGCAGCGTCTGCGAAAACATCTTCAGACCGACGTGACAATCACCCTCAAGACGGGGAATCGCGGAACCCTGAATGTGGAGTTTTACTCCCCTGATGATCTGGAAAGAGTGACGGAGCTCATGGGGCTAACAAACAATCCACATTGATCTCCACAAATTGCCTAACCTCAAGTAAATCAAAGACTTAACACCGATAAAATGAGATTTTTTCGAGCATTTTCCACAACCTTTCTAACCAGTGTCGCATTCACGTTGGCCGGTTGCTCCCAGAAAAACGAGAACAGCCAAAGCGCCAGCTCCTTCAAGGTTGCGCTCCTGACTCCAGGCCCGGTCTCGGACAAATCATGGAACGGCGGAGCATACGCTGGCCTGATGGCGATCAAAGACACACTGGGCGCTCAGATCAGCCACATCCAGACAAAGACACCTGCCGAGTTCGACGAGAACTTCAGGCAATACGGTGCTAAAGGATTCAACCTTGTCTTCGGACATGGATTCGAATTTCAGGACGCCGCGCTGCGTGTGGGACCTGACTTTCCCAAAACCGTCTATGTCGTGACCTCGGGAACCAGCGTCGCAAAGAACGTAGCTGGTGTCGAGTTCGCATTTGAGGAAGCTTCGTATCTCGCGGGAATTGTCGCCGGAACACTCACCAGATCCAACACACTCGGCATGATTGGTGGGACAGAGCTGCCTCCAGTGAAACGCAGCTTTGAGGCATTCGAGCAGGGGGCGAAATCAGTTAATCCGCGAGTTACGGTCGTTGTTTCTTATATCGGAAACTGGGATGACGTCAGCGCAGGGAAGGAGCATGCGATTGCGCAGATTTCACGTGGAGCCGATATCATTTTCCAGAACGCAGACGCAGCAGGACTTGGAATTTTCCAGGCGGTCAAAGAAGCCAGGAACACCAAAATCATTGGATCCAACGCAAATCAGAATGACATTGCGCCAGAACATACTCTGGGGAGTGTTGTCATCGATCTCCCGCATGCATTTCTCTTGATCGCGCGGGAAGTCGAGAAAGGTGGTTTCACAGGAAAGGTCTTCCACCTTGGATTGCACGATAGCGTGGTGACCTTCGTTCCGAATCCACGCCTCTCGAGCACGCTGCCGGCCGGACTCATGAGCAAGGTCGATTCAGCTCGAACAGAAATGGTGAATGGTCGATTTACGAAGAAAATTCTTCCTGACTCCGCACAGCCCGCAGCAACGAAATGAAATCCACGCTTGAAGTCGCTGAATATCTCGATCAGCTGCTCGAAACCTCGACGGTTCCGGACTATCCGAACGCGCTCAATGGTCTTCAGCTCGAGAATGACGGCAGAATTACCAAAGCGGCGGCGTCAGTCGATTTCTCATTGCGTGCCGTCAAGCTTGCCATCGAGCAAAGAGCCGACTTCCTGATTCTTCATCACGGAATGTTCTGGGGAGGTCTCAAGCCACTGACGGCTGCGGCGTACACAAGAATGCGGTTGCTGATCGATCACAACGTCGCAGTGTACTCGTCGCACCTGCCGCTGGATCGACACCAGGGATTTGGTAACAATATGCTACTATCTAAGCAGCTTGGACTCAAGCCATCAGGTGAGTTCGCGTGGTACAAGGGAATCGCGATTGGTCTCACCGGTGAAGCCGATCTTCCAACCAGGGATCTCGTAACACGCTCCAGATCATTTGCGAAAGAGCATGGTGGAGACGCCATCTCCACCACCTTTGACAAGAATCGCCGGACAAAACGGTGGGCGATGTGCACCGGAGCTGGTGCATCGTCCGAGACTATCGAAGAAGCACACAAGCTTGGCTGCGATACGCTCATTGTCGGCGAAGGGCCGCACCATACCGCAGTGCAAGCCGACGAGCTTGGCATTGTCGTGATCTACGCCGGGCACTATGCAACCGAGACTCTCGGTGTTGCAGCACTCGCAGAGCACATCGCTGAAAAGTTCGGTCTGGACTGGACGACAATTCACGCACCTACTGGCCTTTGAGCGAAGACGCTGCTCGAGACACAGTTCTCGAGCTTCATGAGATCACGAAGCAATTCGGGAGTGTAGTTGCTCTCGATAAAGTTTCGCTCAATGTACGACGCGGACGCATCACTGCCCTGCTTGGAGAAAACGGCGCAGGCAAAACAACACTGATGCGAATTGCATTCGGAATGATTCAGCCGGATTCAGGCTGGATCAGCGTCCATAGCACCCGCCAGCGACTTGCTTCACCATCAGACGCAATCGCTGCAGGCATTGGAATGGTGCATCAGCAGTTCTCTCTCGTTCCAGTAATGACAGTTTCCGAAAACGTTGCGCTTGGAGGAAGGGGAAAACTTTCAACTGCAAAGGTCGTCGGCACGCTGAAAAGAATTGCTCTCGATACCGGTCTTGAGCTCGATCCATCTGCCAAAGTCGAAGACCTGGGAAGTGCTGATCGACAGAAGCTCGAGATCATAAGGACTCTCGCACATGATGCGAAGATCATGATTCTCGACGAGCCTACTGCCGTTCTTACACCAAAAGACGTTACTGATCTTTTCAAACAGCTGAGAACTTTTGCAGCGAGTGGTGGTGCAGTTGTTCTGATCACGCACAAGCTTGCTGATGCACGGGCACATGCGGATGACGTTACAGTCTTGAGGCGTGGCAAAGTGGTGCTCAGCGCACACATGAGCGAGACGACGGAAGATTCGCTTGCTGAAGCAATGCTGGGCGGGTTATCCCGGGCAGCAGCGTCGACAAAAGAACGACAGACAGATGGAACAGGAGATTCTGTTGCTTCTCTCTCTCAAGTTGTTCTTCCCGATACGATCGCTCGTCCTCCGGTTAATCTCGAGATCAAGGCTGGAGAGATACTTGGGATCGCAGCGCTCGACGGAGCAGCTCGGCCATTGATGCGGGTTCTTGCCGGACGTCTCGCCGGCATGTCAGGACATGTCACTCTTCCATCTCGAATTGGATTTGTACCTGAAAACCGCAAGGATGAAGCTCTCATTCAGGACTTTTCGCTTCCCGAGAATCTGGTGCTCGCAGATGCCGGCTCACATCGAGGATTATTAAGCTGGAATTCTTTCCGAGAGGAGACACGGGAAGTAATAGATGGCTTCGATGTTCGAACTCCGGACATTGAAGCTTCTCCTTCACAACTTTCCGGAGGAAATCAGCAGCGTTTTGTTCTTGGACGTGAGCTGCGCAATAGTCCTCCGCTCATCGTTCTCGAGAATCCAACGCAGGGCCTGGATTTGAATGCGACAGAGTTTATTCACGAGAGATTGAGAAAAGCCCGCAACGATGGCTCGGCTGTTGTGTTCTATTCGAGTGATCTCGATGAGCTCGCCGATCTGTCAGACCGGGTTCTCATAGTTTCTCGCTCGGGCGTCACATCAGTTGCACCCGACAGGGAAGACATAGGCAGAGCACTGCTGGGTACCAGTGGGAGCTGAGCTCGCCCTTCTAGCCGACTCCCTGGTGAGATCCACGCCTCTCATCATCGCCGGCCTTGCTGTCGCATTGGCATTTCGCGGCGGCGTTTTCAACATCGGCGCTGAAGGCCAGCTGCTCGTTGGTGCCATCGCAGCAACCACAGTGTCGCTTGCGGGCAGTGAGATTTTTGGTCGAGCGATCATTCTTCTCTCACTGCTTTCAGCAGCTTTTGCTGGTGCCGTGTGGGCGGGAATTGCTGCGGAGCTCCGGCGAAGATTTCACGTGCTGGAGATCATCAGCACGATCATGCTCAATTTTGTCGCGGTTTATCTCGTGTCTTTTCTCGTGCGCGGACCGTTGCAGGAGTCGACACACATCTATCCACAGACAGAATCGCTTTCCGTTTCAGCACGGTTGCCTCTCCTGATTCCAGATACGCGGCTTCATTTTGGTTTTGCTCTCGCCATCGTAATCGCCGCACTACTGTCATGGGTATTTCGAAGAACTGCTGTTGGCTTTCGCATCCGAGCAGCTGGTGCTTCTCCGCTTGCTGCATTAACGGCAGGAAGAATCGACGTCAGCAGAATGTCGTTTGTTGTTTTTCTTCTGAGCGGAGCACTTGCCGGAATTGCAGGCGGCATAGAAGTCACCGGAGTGACATTCGCACTATATGAGAATCTCTCGCCTGGATATGGCTACACTGCAATTGCCGTCGCACTGATCGCGGGACTCAACCCGCTTGGTATCATTGGCTCCGGAATTTTCTTCGGTGTCCTCGAAACTGGTGCAACTGCACTTCAGCGAGAGTTCGGAGTGCCCTCTTCGCTAGCCTCCGTAGTCGAGGCTGCTCTCATCCTTGCTGCACTAGCACTGGCTGCAACCAGAGGCCGTCGGCTGTCAGCGTTCACGACCGCTCGATGAGTGCATTCGAGACCTTTCTCGAAGGAGCTGTTCGCACTGCAACTCCTCTTGGGTTTGCAGCTCTTGGTGAAACAGTCGTCGAGCGATCGGGCATCATCAACATCGGACTCGAAGGGGCGATCATTGCTGGTGCGTTCGGAGGATTTGTTGCAGCTGGGACAGGCAGCGTGTGGATTGGATTTGCCGGAGCAATGGCTGCCGGAATTCTCGTCGCTCTCGTTTTTGCTTTCTTTACAATTCGACTGCGTGCCGATCAGATCATCACAGGCACAGCAATCAGTCTTCTTTGTCTCGGACTGACCGCAACACTGTATCAGCAGGCCTACGGTGCTACCGGCGCAGCTCTCACAATCCCGACAATGGGCGCAACTGACCTGCCACTTCTTTCATCCGTTCCGGTTCTTGGTCAGGCCTTGTTCGCGCAGCCAGCGATTACCTACGCACTGTACGTGATTATTCCAATCGTATGGTGGTGGATGTATCGCACACATGAAGGTCTTGGCCTGAGAGCAACAGGGGAAGATCCACGAGCGGCTGTTGCTGCAGGAGTTCCCGCTCGGAAGTTCCAGTTGCTTTCAGTTTTATTCGGTGGGGCAATGGGAGGAGTAGCCGGAGGTGTGCTCGTAATTGCCCAGGCCGGTTCATTTGCAGAAGGCATGTCAGCAGGGCGCGGCTTCATTGCAATTGCCATCGTTGTTCTTGGACGATGGCATCCACTCGGAGTTGCCGCGGCAGCGCTGATCTTCGGTGCCGCGAGCGCACTCCAGTACTTCTTTCAAGCGATGGGCTGGCCAGTTCCTTATCAGTTATTTCTCGCACTGCCTTATGTGCTGACCCTGTGCGGTCTTGCGGGTATCGCCGGTAAGGCGGTTGCACCTGCAAGTCTTGGAAGATGGCCCGATCAGGTTTAGCGCACTAACAGCCTGTATACGCGCTTCTCCACGTGACCTTCCAGCTGTTGTTGGACATTCGCTCGATCAGCGCAGCACGGTTTCCATTTTCATATCCGAACGAAACTACTAAAGCAGCTCGCTTGTTCCTTACGAATTGAACTGCTGCAAGCACCTCGCTCGTTCGAACCGCTTCCTCCGAACCGGCGGCCCTGCTGTGAAACACAGTGACATAGTGTGCACGGTCAGATGGATTTGGCTCCGCAATTAACAGAAGGTGTTCTTCTCTCGGATTGGCTTCTTCGTTGATCTTCCGGACAATGTCACCGACGAGAGTGTTCTGTTTCGTTCGATATGCTTTTCTAACAGAGAACGGAAGACCCTGAAACGCCGGATCGTTGGAAGCGGGCAATGCCGAAGCAAGTCGTGCCAGCTCCGTTGTGATCGAAACAGAATCTGCAGGCGTTACCGTTTCCAGCGAGTCGAGTGGTATCGACACAGCAGCACCTGTTTTGAATCCAGCCTGCCATGCTTTCGCTGTTGGCTCTCTGAGGGAAAGAACCGGCCATGCAAGGCAGCCTTCAGCAGTTGAAGATTGTGCTCGCGCTGAAAGTTGTGCCGAGCCGGCGGGACCTGATCGGTCGAAGAGGTCGATAGTGGTTCCGCGAAGCGCATCTGCGTTGACAGTCGAATCGTGAGACAGGACGCTGTCGTTCATCATCGGAAGCACGATCGATGCTGCTGCACTGTTATCCGCAACCGGAAGGACAAGTATCGGCCCTGAAATGCTGTCCTGCCATCCGGTATTTACAGATGGAACGGCCGGCAGGTTAGCTGGAGTGGACGAGACAGCAGTTGTATCAGCCGAAGGTCTTTTGTCGGTGCGGCATGCTCCGATTGCGCCGACCAGAAGAACCGCCGTGATCGAGCGCGCGAAATGTGGGGACATGGTGGTAATTTGTAGCCCCTCGAGCCATCTAGGAATCGCATCAGGATGACACATGCCATGGACACGCCTGTAATTGTTTCCGGATCAGGCGATCTAGTCGTAACAACGCGGGCTCCATTCCGCGAGAGATTCAGCTGGGCTCTTTACGATTTCTCGAATACGATTTTCTCCATGAACATCGCGACACTTTTTTTCGCGGTGTGGCTTGTTCAGGACGTAAAGGCCTCGAATACCATGGCTGCTGTTGCGAGCAGTGTTTCATCTCTGCTGGTGGTCCTCTCCATTCCACTGTTCGGAGCAATCTCCGATGCAACGCGACGGCGAAAGCCCTGGGTTGTCGGCTTCACGCTGATCTCGGTCATCATGACAGCGGTGATGGGAATTGTCGGACAGACCATGGTGCCGCTTGTTGGTGACTCAGTCGTCAATCCCGTTCAGACGGACTACGTGCTGGCAGGAATGCCGGCGTTTGCGATTCTCTCTGCCTTCGTGCTCGCAAACTGGGCTTATCAGGGCGCGATGCCGTTCTACAACGCAATGATGTTCGAGCTCGTTCCTGCTGACCAGCTTGGAAGACTGTCAGGACTCGGCACAGCGCTGGGATATGTCGGATCTATTGTCGGTGTGTTGCTGGTCTCTCCATTCTTCAACGGAAAGCTGCCGGTTGTTGGTGCGCTGCCCGAAAGTGTCACTTCATTTCTACAGTCAGTAGTTCCTTTCACAAGTCATGGCGGAAGAGTCTCTACTTTCGTTCCCACCGCTCTTCTTTTTCTCCTCTTTTCGCTGCCGCTCTTTCTTTTCTGCAAGGATCATTTCGCACGAACAGATAGAAGTCGAGTCCGGTGGAAAGAGGCGTTCAGTGGCGTTGCGCAAACTCTCCGCGACTCCAGGCGTTATCCCGGAGCACTCCGGTTTCTTATCGCATCGTTTCTGTATCAGGATGCAATGGGCACCATAATCGGATTCATGGCTCTGTATGCAGTGAAGGCGATGGGCTTCAAGGATGGAGTGGAGATAACTCTTTTCGTTGCGCTGACTATTCCCGCCGCGCTGGGCAGCTACTTCCTGGGTAAGCTTGTTGATAGAAAAGGTCCCAAGAAAACTCTGGTTTTCGTAATTGCGAGCTGGGTTATACTGCTGATTGCAATGATCATGGTTCCCAATCAGCTGTCCTTCTGGATGGTAGGGGTTGGGATTGGACTGATATTCGGTGGAACCGCAACTGCTGAAAGGCCGCTACTTCTTACGCTCATACCTGATGAGGAGGCTGCGCGCTTTTTCAGTCTCATGGTTCTTTCATCACGTGCAGCTGCGATTGCAGGTCCGCTCATCTGGGGACTCACAGTGGATGGACTCCAGCCTTCGATGGGAACCGGCATCGCTTACCGTGCAGCAGTAGTAACGGTCACAATCAGCATGGCGCTCGCGCTGATTATTCTTCTCAAGGTTCCTGACAAATGGCGTGAGCAGCTCGAGGCATGATCTATGGATTGCTGCGCTGGTTTACAGGCATTGCACTCCACTGGTTTTACTCGAGCATTCAGGTAATTGGCCGCGAGAAGATTCCGCTGACAGGACCGGTGATTGTTGCAGCAAGTCATCACAATGCATTAGTCGATGCGTTGATTGCAGGATGGATTTCACCTCGTCGCCTTGCGCTCACAGCCAAGGCAACGTTGATGGACAACATCTTCCTTCGATGGCTGTTTCCAGTCGTTGGAGTTGTTCCACTGCGTCGTGTTTCTGACGAGCTCAAGAAGAAAAATGCTGGACAGGTAGATCCGTCACGAAACGTTGGAGCATTTGAGGCGATTCTCGATATGCTCGAGAAAGGTGAGATGGTTCTCATCTTTCCCGAAGGCATAAGCCACAGCAATCCCGAGCTTGCACCGCTCAAGACCGGTGCATCACGAATTGCACTCGAAGCACGGGACAAGCGACATATCCAGAATCTTCGCATGGTGCCGCTTGGACTTTCGTTCGAAGAAAAGGGAAACCCCGGGACCGCTGTGCTGGCAGAAGTTGGTGAGTCAATTGAAATCGACAACGTTGGACCGATTGGAATCGACGCGCTTACCAGCCTGCTTTCATCTCGCCTTGCGGCGGTGTCGCTTAAGCAACCATCTCCATCACCGGACAGAGAAGCAGTAAAACGAAAAGGTGTTATTCATCCGCTTGCTTCGCCGCTGGGCGCATGGGGCGAGCTGACACATCGTTACATCATCAACTACGCTCGTGACGTTGCAGTGAAGCACAGTCGCACGCCGGATGAGCCGGCAATGCTCACGATCATTTACTCCCTGCTGTTCATTCTCGCTTCATACGTGCTGCAGTTCGCGTTCGTGGCGGCACTGCTCAATCCGTGGTGGGCGCTCCTTTATGTGGCAACGCTGCCCCTTGGTGCTTACTGGGCAGCGTTCCGGAATCATCCGAGAGAAGCGTAGCGCTTACTTCGTGTCGAGCCAGTTTGCTCCGACACCCATGTCGATAACCAGTGGCACTGAAAGCTGTGCCGCATTCTCCATCCTGTCTTTCACGAGAGCCTGAACAGCTTCCATCTCACTCGGCTCTACTTCAAACACAAGCTCGTCGTGAACCTGTAGAAGCATCTTCGACTTGTACTTCCCTTCGCGAAGAGCATCATCGATTCGAATCATCGCCATCTTGATGAGATCTGCAGCGGATCCCTGAATCGGAGAATTCGCTGCAGCTCGCTCACCGAATGCACGCGTGTTGAAGTTTCGCTCGCGAAGCTCCGGGATGTATCGCCTTCGTCCGAATATCGTTGTCACGTAGCCATGCTCCCGGGCAAAGTCGACACTCGAGTCCAGGTACTTCCTGATCCCGCGGAATCGCTCGAAATAGCGAAGAATGAAATCCTTCGCTTCCGCATGCTCGATCTTCAATTGGCGTGACAGAGCATGCGCTCCCTGCCCATAGATCGTTGCAAAATTGATTGTCTTTGCACGAGCGCGCATATCGGACGTTACGTCACCAACATCGACATCAAAGATGATTGCAGCCGTCTGACGATGAATGTCTCCGCCTGCATTGAATGCTTCGACAAATGCAGGATCCTTCGACAAATGCGCGAGCAGCCTCAGCTCGATCTGCGAGTAGTCAGCAGCAAGCAGCTTCCATCCGGATCGCGGAATAAATCCGCGACGGATAGCGCGTCCGAGCTCTCTCCTGATCGGAATGTTCTGAAGATTCGGCTCGCTCGATGAAAGACGACCGGTTGCTGCAACCGTTTGACTGAACGACGTGTGCAGTCTGCCCGTCTGCGGGTTGACCATTGCAGGCAGGGCGTCGAGATATGTGTTCTCGAGCTTCGCCAGTTCCCGATATTCCATCAGCAATCCGGGGATTGTATGCCCCGCATCTGCGAGCTCCTGCAGAACACTCGCATCAGTCGATGGCCCTGTGCTCGTTTTCTTGAGCACTGGAAGTCCGAGCCGGTTGAACAGGATTTCCCGAAGCTGTGGATTGGAGGCAATGTTGAATTCAGTTCCGGCGGCAGCGTAGATCTGCTGTTCGACATTCTGCCGCTCGCGACGGAAGCGTTCCTTGAGTGAATGGAACCACGGCAGATCAATCGAGATTCCAGTCCACTCTACTTCGGCTAGCACGCTGATGAGGGGAATCTCTATGTCCTGAAGCAGCGGCCGGACTTCGGAGCTGTCGAGTTGCGGATCGAATATCTCGCGCATGCGAAGTGACATGTCAGCGTCTTCACACGAGAAATCACGAGCTGCTTCGAGAGGACTTTGATCAAAGGGTATTGCGGTCTTTCCTTTTCCGCAGACGTCTGCGTACGACATCATCGAGTAATCCAGAAACTCGAGAGCGAGCACATCGAGTCCGTGTGATCGTCTTCCTGGATCGAGTACATAGCTCGCCAGCATCGTGTCGAAATCGAGACCCTGCAGGTTTATCCCGGCACGGCGAAGTACAAGCAGATCGTACTTCGCGTTGTGAGCAGTCTTTCTGATCGAAGGATCTTCAAGAAGCTCTCGCAAAGGCTTCATTTCAGGCGAAGCGAGATCCGGAAGATTCGAGACAGGTGTCGACTTTCTTGCATCGACTTCCGCAGTAGCTTTCTTTGCGCTTCGTTTTGCCGGCTTGATGACTGGCTCATCACCGCCTTGAACGAGCCCGCGATCCTCCGGAGCGTCCGTAGGTGAGCGATCACCGGGAGCGTCGATCATCAGCTCGCCTTGAGCAGCCTTCCACTGTGAGTGGCGAAGCGGCAGGTAATACGCTTCGCCCGCTTCGACTGCGATCGCAATCGAGACCAGCGTCGACCTCAGCGGGTCAACTGCAAGCGGTGAATCGGGATCGACAGCAGTTTCTGTATCAAGCGCAAATACTCCTTTCTGCCGAGCCCGATCGATGACCTCCTGCAGCTTTGCAACCGTGTCGACGACTACGTACTCCGCCTTCCTCGGAGGTTCCGATGAGCGTATCTCCACTGCAGCAGCTGGTTCCTGCTGCTGATTCTGCACGAGTACTCCGACATTCTTGGCGAGCGTGTGAAACTCCAGCTCGACATAGAGATCCCGCAGACGCGCATAGTCTGGATCGCGAAGCTTCATCGTGGTCGCGTCGAATTGTACTGGTAAATCGTCGCGGATTGTTACTAATTCCTTCGAAAGTCTGGCGTTGTCGGCATATTGCAGCAGAGCTTCCCGCGGACGTTTCTTAGTGATCTCGCTTGCGTGTGCGAGTATCGATTCAATGTCGCCGTACTGTGTTACCAGCTCGCACGCAGTCTTGTCTCCAATTCCTTTCACACCGGGTACGTTGTCGGACGAATCACCAACAAGAGCCAGATAATCAGTCACGTACCGAGGTGGCACGCCCAGTCGCTCTACTGCGTTGTCCATTCCTACCCAGTGTTCTTCAACGCCTGCCGGTCCACCGCGTCCTGGATTGAGAAGCCATAGACCAGGCTTCACCAGTTGTTGAAAATCTTTATCTCCCGAAACTACGACGACGTTGAGCTGCTGTTCCAATCCCCGCGCAGCGAGAGTGCCGATGACATCGTCGGCTTCGTAGCCACGCAATGTGATGATTGGAATGCGATACGCTTCGAGCAGCTGACAGATTCGATCCATGCCGCGATCGAAGTCAGCCTGCAGCTCTTCAGTCAGCTTCTCGCGTGTCGCCTTGTATGCGGGATATCTCTCGTGACGGAACGAGAGTCCTGAGTCATGAACCCATGCGAGATATTCCGGTTTGTGTTTGTCGAGCATTCGTTGAAGGAAGCTCGAGATCCCCCAGACGGCCGAAGTGTTTTCACCTTTGCTCGTTGTGAGCGGCCGTGAGATGAGTGCGTAGAACGCGCGATAAATCAGCGCATATCCGTCGACAAGAAAAAGTCTTGGTGATTCGGGAAGCTGCATCACTCAATATAAAAGCGCCCCTGCTCGTATTTCGGGCAGGGGCGCAGGACCTTCGATTGTGGAATAGCTTCGATCAGGCTGGGGCCATCGTATGGACGTTTGCCGCGTGCAGACCCTTGTTGCCAGTTTCGATTTCGAATTCCACCTGCTGTCCTTCCGCGAGCGTTTTGAATCCTTCCATCGAGATCGCGGAGAAGTGAACGAAGACGTCCTCCCCACCTTCCTGTTCGATGAAGCCATAACCCTTGGCGTCATTGAACCACTTCACCTTTCCCCTGGCCATGTGAACCGCCTCCGGCTGTAATAACGGTGCGGCGCTTATATAGACTTGGCCTGGTTTTTTGTCAAGTCGCTAATAAAAGACTCATCAGTGTACGAGAAGACGTGCGTTTATGTTCTGAAATTCAGTCTCGCTGATGGGCGCCAGACGCCATCTTCCGCTGCCTGTATCATCATAAAAAATGAGTCGTACGCGATACTGGCTGTACTCCCAGTACTGCAGTCGTCCTCGCTGCCCGATCGAGGTCCTTGTCAGGGGGCTGTTGGTTGTCTGCTCGTAGAGCTGATCAGGCTCACCCAGTACAACGTAGACTCGCGCTCTATCACTCAGCCATCCAACGTGCGAAGTACCATCATCCCGAAAGCGCAGCGCTGCCTGCTGCAGTCGTGCAAAGTATGTCTGCAGTCCCTCGTGCTCGGGCGTGGAAGGCGCAGGATCGCTCGAGCGCAGAAATGCAGCCCATGCCTGCCCGCGGTCTTCCACAGGGGTCTCACGCAGACTCTTCAATCGCTCGGGTGCGACGTAATACCTCAGCTGCCCTATGAGGTCCTCATAGGAAAGAAGCGGAATGTCGTTACCGAAGCTCACGAAAACAGGAGCACGCACGGTGTCTGTAGCATCCGCCCTGGTGAAAGTCACGTTCGCTATACCAATGCCTACTCTCGAGATCGGAATCGTCACTGCGCCACTCATCAGTCCACCGTTTTTCTCGAGCACAGTCGTATCCCGCCAGGTTACTGCACCCTTTTCATTCTGCACAACGAACGAGACAGGCAGTCTTGGCTGCTGGCCATAGGCTTCGAGATACACAGACACAGTGCTGTCCTGTCCGAAAACCGCACTGGATCTCGGACTTGCGAGAAGACGCGGAAGTGAGTCGAGCGTATTACGCCGTGTAGCCTCGTACACGAGGAGCGGCGTCGATAGATGTCCCTGGGTCAGCCTTGGAACAGTGATCGCGCCTTCCTGAGAAGCAGCCCTATTGCTTGCAACATCACGGACCAGGAACGAGACCGTATAAGCACCCGGGGGAATTCTGAAGTAATTCTGGAAGATTACGCTCTCGTCCGTTCTGTTCACTTCCTTGAACGATCCGACACGAACGATTTCCATGGCATCGACTGTCTTGATCTCAGTATTCCCCTGAGAAAGACGGAGCTTCACCTCATAGGGCGCGCGATATGTATCGCCGTCACGAACAAAGCTGAGCATCCGGTTGGCAATCGAGATGCTGGCGAGCACCATCGTAGTGTCAGGACTCCGCGAAGCGAAGTACGCGATCTTCCCGACATAGGAAAGCGGGCTGCCGGTAGCTATCAGCCCCATCTGGTTATAGATGGAGCTTGGATCCTGTCCCTGATTGATGCCGCCGGAAACAGCAGGTACCGGAATGGAGCCGGGAGTAGTGGTGCTGGCTGGCCTGGTGGTAGTGCAGGCAATTCCGGAGGCCAAACCGACCAAAAGGCCGAGACGAACAGCAGCTGATGCACGCATTGTTGTGTTTACCCTATCCACATAAAACGGTTTCTGTTACTTTCGCCGGCGTGTCTCATCAGAGCTTGGTCGGCTCAAAGATAGCCGGGTACACCATACAGAGTGAGGTTGGCGAGGGCGGTACTGCCGAGGTTTACAGGGCTCAACACGCGAGCCATGGAACCGTTGCCCTCAAGGTTCTTCGCGAAAAATTGCGACACGATCGCACCGCAGTCGCGCGTTTTGTCCGCGAAGCGCAATACGGCACAAGAGTACAACACCCGAACGTGGTGCGTACCATAGAAATTGGCCAATCTGATACCGGGCTTCACTTTCTGGCCATCGAATGGGCGGCCGGCGAGCTCCTCGAGAAATACGCCAAACAGTACGCGCCGCTCTCCACCGAAGAAACAGCCGTCATTATCTCCCAGATCGGCGCCGCGGTTCATGCTGCTCACGCAGCTCGAATAGTTCACCGGGACCTCAAGCCTGAAAACGTCATGTATGACCCGGAGCTGAGACAGGTAAAGCTGCTCGACTTCGGAATTGCGACAGATGTTCAGGCTCCTGCCGATGAGAGACTGACTAGAGCGGGCTTTTTCGTCGGCTCACTCATGTACATCGCACCTGAGGCACTCTCTGGAGAAATTGTTACTCCAGCAGCTGATCAGTACAGCCTGGCTACAATCGCCTATTATCTGCTGACAAGAGCTTTGCCGTACACCGCTAAAGCTCCGCGGGAAATGTTCACACAGCTGCTTACACTTCCGCCAATTCCTCTTAACTCAGCGAAGGAAAGGCTGAAGTTTTCTCCGAACCTCGAGAAAGTCGTGATGAAGGCGCTGTCAAAGGAGCCTTCCAGCAGATATCCCGACGTCATGGCATTTACGAAAGCGTTCGAGGATGCTGCTACTAATCCTGATTCGCCAAGTAAGCCAGAGCCTCAGCCAACCCAGGAGGAGTCGGGGTTGTTTGCCAAGATGCGCGGGATTCTACGACGTCCTTGATTCCAGCTCGCCCACTGGAAGCCACAGCGTAAACGTCGACCCCTTCCCGGGCTCGCTCTCAAGAAGAAGGTCACCACCAAGCAGCCGTGCCAGTCGACGTGAAATCGCGAGACCGAGTCCCGTTCCACGGTTTGGTGAATCAGCACGCGGTCCTGCGTCGACCTGCTCAAACTCTTCAAAGACTCTTTCCTGGTCAGCTGCTGCGATTCCACGACCCGAATCGATCACCTGTACAGAAAGCCATGAAACGATGTTGTCATGCGCTTCAGCAACAAGCTGTGGTAATCCTTGTTCAAGAGCGGAGGGCTTTGGCAATGCTCGTGTTTTTACAACGATCGAGCCCGCATCCGTGTACTTGATAGCGTTGCCGAGGAGATTGACCAGAATCTGTCGCAGGTGAGTAGGGTCACTCTTGATTCGCGGAAGTGAGCTCCCCATTGCCAGCGAAAGGCTTAGACTTTTTTCGTTAACGAGAGATTCAACTTCGCTGGCAACATCGAGAATAAATGGCCGGATATCCAAAAGCTCGGAATGAACGTCGAGCCGTCCTGCTGCCATTTTTGCCAGATCAAGAATCTGATCAACGAGATGACGAAGATGATTCGCAGACGCTTCGATTCTCTCGACTGGCTTCACCTGTCGAGGACTCAAATCTCCGTATACTCCCTCGCGTAATAGATCGACAAAGCCCACTATTGCGTTGAGCGGAGTACGCAGCTCATGTGACACGTTTGCGAGGAAATCATTTTTCATTCGATTAGCTCGAAGCAGCTCTGATGAGAGTCTCTCAAGCTCCCGGGAGCGTTCGACTAATCGAGCAGCCTGCCGTCTTTCGTGCTGTAGAAGCAATGCAAGAGCAACAACCACTGCTCCGACTACGAGATAAACCAGAGGCTGCAAATCAATTCCTCATGAGAGCATCAGCCCAAGACGCGAGTGATCATGGCAAACAGTACAGATAATATGGCGATACTGAAACAGCTTCTCGTCGAGAAGTCTGTCAAACGAGGAAGTTTTATTCTCGCTTCAGGAAAGCAGTCGGATGTCTATGTCGACGCAAGATTGACCACAATGAGTCCGGAAGGAATGCTGGTAATTGGATCCCTCGGGTTATCAGCAATTTCAGGCTTCGGGTGGAAACCTGACTCAATCGGCGGTCTTACGATGGGTGCAGATCCAGTAGCATTTGCCATAAGTCACACGAGTGCTCTTCAACAAACGCCAATTCGTGCGTTCTCAGTTCGAAAAGAGGCAAAGACTCATGGCACGGGCAATCGCATCGAAGGTCCCTTTCAGAAAGGAGATCGCGTCGTTGTAATCGAAGATGTAATTACCACAGGAAAGTCAGCTCTTCAGGCAATTGATGCGATTGAAGCATCCGGCGGAAGAATTCTGGGTGTGCTCGCAGTCGTCGACCGACAGGACGGTGGACGTGAAGCGATTCGCACTCGTGGCTACGATGTTACAACACTGACAACAATCGCCGAGCTTATAACTTGAATTGTCTTATCTCGAGATTGCGCTGACGGGTAATCCATCCTGGAGATGTGACAGCCGGCCTGAAAGAACGAAGAGTATCGGCATATGGCAGAATAAGCTCACCACGGAAGTACTGAAGCATCCCGGCTCCATCGTACGTCTCCCGAAAGACTACAGGTGACATGTTCATCACTGTACGCACGTGACGTCCAAAGCTCTGAGGCGAGGAATAGTCGAGATAGTTTGCTACACTTGCAACTGAGAGTCCAGGATTTTCGAACAGCTTTGCGGCGCGGATCAAACGAGCAAGCGACAAGTATCTCTTCGGAGGAGGAAGTTCTGCCCGAAAGAAACGGCTCATGAGCGTACTTGGCAGAATGTTCAGCTGCTTTGCCATTTGTCGAACATTGTGAATCTGTGGAGTACTGCTGAACAGCAGCTCGAAAAACCTCCAGCAGTCCGCAGGAGCCCCGGAGAGGTCAGCACTCAGCTGG
>JBKPNY010000203.1:0-9073 GCA_046732835.1 Gemmatimonadota bacterium
GCCGAGCAGCTCGAAGCCCAACTTTGTCGGTGAGGAGAACGACATTCAGCTGCCGTGGAGCGGAGCAATCGCCAGCATCTCGAATCGCTTTCACGAAAACATCCCCGGTGACAAGCGCGGCTGGATCGACCCGGATATCAAGATCGACCTCAGCGCTTCTGAGTATTTCGCCAATCGCGATCCAGTATTGGAGCGAGTTCTGAAGCTGTAACCGTAAAGGCGGTACCAGGTACCCGAAAATTCAGAAAAGCGGTGCCGGGCGCCAGGTAACGACTTTGTGGTTTGTCGGGTACCTGGTACCGAGGTTCTGGTTGTTATCAAATTACTTACATGTCAATGGATTGACATCATGTCAACCCATTGACATAGTACTCGTGACACCTTACGAGGCTTGAGAGTGGAAGATCTGGGACCCCGCGAACGCCAGATAATGGCAATCATCTACAGACTCGGCCGCGCGACAGCGACCGAAGTTCAGGCCGAGCTGCCTGATTCGCCGAGTAACTCTGCTGTCAGAGGAATGCTGCGGCTTCTCGAAGAGAAAGGCCATCTCAAGCATGAGCATGACGGTCCTCGTTATGTCTATCGGCCGACGGCAAATCCTGTAAAGGTGAGCCAGAGCGCTGTGCGACATCTCGTCAAAACGTTCTTCGACAACTCTGCATCGAGCGCGGTTACCGCAATGCTCGGCATGTATGAAGGCAGGCTCAAGGAAGACGACCTCGATCGTCTCGAAGCCGCAATTGACCAGGCACGGAAGCGAGGAACAGCAAAATGATCTACTACGCGAACGTGATTGCGGATTACATCATCTCACTTCCCTTCGCTGCGCTTCTGATTCTCAAGAGCAGCATAGTGCTGATCGTAGGCGCAGCAATAGCAATCCTTCTGCGTCGGTCTGCGGCATCGATGCGCTATGCGGTGTGGGCTCTCGCGCTGACCGCCGTCATCGTTCTGCCCTTTGGAATGTTGACCACTCCACCCGTGTCCGTTCGAATCGCGAAAGCACCCGATGTAGTGGAGAACCTGACGTTCGATCCTGCTACCGGAGTTCCCACAGGCTCGACCATCAACAACATCATTTCTTCCGACAAGCCGCAGCCCGTACGCATCGATCTTACTGGCGAACAGAAGCTGCTTCTCATCTGGCTGGCGGGCTCTGTGTTTTTACTTGGACGAATGTTGATCGCAAGGACTTCGCTCGCGCGACTAACGCGTAAATCGAATCTGCTCGACGATGCAGACTGGAACCAGCTCATGCTCCGGGAATCATTCCGGCTTGGGCTCGAGCGTCGAGTGCGATTGTTCGCCAGTGACAGAGTGAGCACTCCGCTCGCAGCCGGTATTACCGATGCATTCATCATCCTTCCTTCGAGCTCGAGCGAGTGGACGCAGGATCATAAGGAGATCGTTCTGCGCCATGAGCTCTCGCACATCGCCCGCGGAGATGCGCTCGTGTGCCTGTTGTCCGGCATCGCGTGTGCGATTTACTGGTTCAACCCGCTGGTGTGGATCGCGTCCCGGAAGCTGAGAGCAGAACAGGAGCGAGCGTGCGACGACAGCGTCATCACTCTCGGCACACCACCTGTCGAGTACGCATCACATCTTCTCGAGGTCGCGCGCTCAGCCCGCAACATTGGCATGTCTTCCTTCGTGTCGGTCGCCATGGCGCGTCCATCACAGCTCGAAGGGAGATTGCTCGCTGTTCTCAACAATCGCCGTCGCAATTCACTTACACGCACACGCGGTGCAGGAGCTGTTATGGTAGCGCTGTTGCTTGTTCTCGCTGTGTCGGCACTTCGTCCAATGCGCGCTGAAAGTGCAGTGATTGTTGCAAGTCAGACTTCTCCGGTATTTGTCACAGCAACTCTTCCGCAGCCAGAACCAAAGGCGGCAAAGTTTGATTCCATCGTCTCAGGAGATGTCAAAGTTGAAAGTGGCGGAACACTGGTGCTCGATCTCAAGACGGGTGCTGGCGTGACGATTCGCGGAAGGGACCAGAATCACGTGAGCGTCACCGGCCGGCTTAGCGGACGCGACTGGCGCAATACTTCATTTAACGTCAGGGGCAATGAGCGCGATGCGTTCGTTACGATGGAATACTTTCGTAACAGTGGATCGACGAGCTCATCGCATAGCTTGAACATCACTGTGCCGCGAAGATTCAACGTTCGCATCCGGTCTGCGGGCGGAGAGATCTCAATCAGCGACCTGGAGGGAAACTTCGAAGGCAACACTGGTGGCGGCGAAATTACGATTGAGAACGCTCGTGGTAGCGCCGAGCTCTCGACAGGTGGCGGCGAAGTATCTGTTACAGATTCACATCTGTCCGGATATGTCAGCACGGGTGGAGGAGAAGTTCGAATCGAGAATGTCACTGGCGGACTCAATGGATCATCGGGTACGATGGGCAGTGTTGTCAGTGGCGGCGTTGGGCGTGGCGTCGGGAAGGGTGTCAAAGGAGCGGTAGTCGGCGGCGTAAGTGGAACTGTCCGCGGTGACGTTACTGTTAACGCGTATCCCTCTTCTGACGACAACCTCACGCGCGCAAAGGACGGCAAGTACTACATCAGCAAATCTGGCGGCTCAGTTAACGTTGACGCCGCTCCCCATGGAGCATCGATCCGAACCGGTGGTGGAGAGATCAGCATTGGCAAGACCAACGGCGATCTCTATGCATCAACTGGTGGCGGCGACATAAACGTGGGTGCGGCCGACGGGGCAGTCGAAGTCGTCACTGGTGCCGGCGATATCGAGATCAACGTGACAAGCACGGGACATCCGATAAAGATCAACTCCGGCAACGGTAAGGTGACCTTGTATCTGCCGCGCGGAACCGGAGCCAATCTCGATCTCGAAACGGCATACACGAGAAGCAATCGCCGCACAACCATACGCAGCGACTGGGATATTACTTCTACCGAAACTGAGGATTGGGATAACCGTGCAGGAACACCTCGCCGCTATGTTCGCACTCAGCAGGCGATTGGAGGAGGGGGTCCCAGAATCCGCGTGCAGACAGTCAACGGCGATATCGTCATCAAACGCCGCTAGAGGGAAGATTTTAGTGGAGGGGCGACCGGTGTGTAGTGATCTGTCTCACGCTTTTGTGTCACAAGCTCAAGCACTATGGCGAACACGAGTGTCAATGCAACGAACATTAATCGTGGTCGAGGAAGGAGCTCGTTGACTGCGCGCCATGTAAACACGATGGCGACCAGAACGAAAAAAATATTGCGCGCGATAATGTTGTGAATGAAGCGGCGCATTAGCCCGTGAACAGCTCCGGCCGCTAAACCGAACATTGTTCCGGCGAACACAACGGTGACAGTTCCGCCAAGTGTGAGAACCGGCACCCTGCCTTCCATGTGGGCAACGACGCGCATGAGGCCGCGTCCGCCAATGCCCAGGATCGGCAGCCCGATTATGGCGCCGATTAGAGCCGAACGCAGAATTGTCCCGAGGACGCTGCGCTTTCGGTCACCAGTCACCGGTCAACAGTCGCCAGTCACCGGGTCAACAGTCGCCAGTGATCGGTCACCCGTCAATGGCGACCGGCGTCTGGCGTCTGGCGACCGTCGACCGGCGTCCGTCGACCGGCGTCCGTCGACCGGCGTCAGGCTTGAAGCGCGAACGCTTTACCCGGAGAATCGAGGAGCTCGAGCTTGTTAATCAGCCCTCGAATCCCTTTCACCCGCTTGACCGCGGCAATCACGTCGTCGAGCTCTTCGCGAAGTGCGATTCCACGAAGCGTCACTTTATAGTCGTCCGCGAATACCTGGATTCCTCGGCCATGTTCGACCCGGTGGTCGAGTTCCGCAGCCACCCTCGCTGCCAGTCGGTGATTCGTGGAAATCGTCTCGGTAGTCATATAGCTCACTCGCGTTGGTTGGGGCGGCCAATGCGGCCATTCTGTGCTCCAATCCAAATGCATCACCAGTGCCATTGGCTCCAAATCCCGGGCGGGAGTATTCTTTTCCCTCTATTCCAGGACCGTATGACCGGCCGCTTCCTCTCGCTCGCCCTCGTATCGACCATCTTGACCGCCACCAGCTCCGCTCAAAGCACCGACCAGGTCGACTCGATCATGCAACGGTACTCGGGACAGGTCCCGGGCGCCTCGGTTCTGGTTATTCGGGACGGAAAGCCCGTAATCAGGCGCGCATATGGATTGGCGGATCTCGAGAAGAAAACGGCCGCAACGCCTGCGACCAACTATCGGCTGGCCTCAGTGACCAAGCAGTTCACAGCCACAGCGATTCTTCTCCTCGCTCAGGATCACAAGCTCTCGCTCGATGATCATGTGAGAGGCTGGCTTCCTTCGCTCCCCAAATCCCTGGACTCGGTCACGCTCACGCACCTGCTCACCCACTCATCGGGCATCATTGATTACGAAGATGTCATGGCGCCCGATACGAAATCTCAGGTGCACGATGCAGACGTTCTGAAGCTTCTCGAGTCGCAGGATTCCACGTACTTCACGCCGGGGACGAGTTACAGGTACAGCAACAGCGGGTATTCACTGCTGGCGCTGATTGTCGAGAAGGCATCTGGAAAAAAGTTTGCGACGTTTCTGCATGACCGCATCTTCACTCCGCTTGGAATGAAGAATTCGGTTGCATTCGAGAATGGAATCTCCACTGTATCCAATCGAGCGTACGGTTACACACTCAAGGACAGTACGTGGACTCGCAAGGATCAGAGCACAACCAGCGCAGTTCTGGGTGATGGAGGGATTTACTCATCGATCGACGATCTCGCCAAATGGGACGCGGCGCTCTATGACTCCCGTCTTCTTAGCGACGAGTCACGCCGACTCGCGTTCGCGCCGCATGTTGCGACGGACAGGGACGACGTGAAGTATGGATTCGGCTGGAGAATCACCGGCGAAACGCTTTGGCATTCCGGTGAGACTTCAGGATTCCGCAATGTGATAGTTCGCTATCCTTCACGACACATGACTGTTGTGATTCTCACGAATCGTGACGATCCCGAGCCATATGAGACGGCGCTCGCTATCGCCGCGCTGTACCCGCGCTGATGCCGGTTCTTCCCGACGACATCCGCGTCTGCCTCGAGGATCAACCCGCGCGTGAGCCCGGAATCGAGCCGATGGCCGTGCCGATCGTTCAGTCATCGCTGTTTGCTTTTCCCGATTTTGATTCTTTCGTCAAAGCGGGATCAGCGGAAAACAGGAATACAGTCTATACGCGCGGACAAAATCCAACTGTAGAAGTTCTCGAGAGAAAACTCGCCGCACTCGAAAGAGGCGAAGCGTGCAAGGCTTTTGGATCGGGAATGGCCGCAATCAGTGCGGTAATGATGGGATTGCTCGAGTCAGGCGATCACGTCCTGTTCGTGAACCACACATACGGCCCGACGATTCAGCTGGTGAAGCAGCTTCGTCGTTTTGGTATCGAGCACACGCAGATTCTGGATGTAGAGCCCGCTGATGTTGCGAGTGCGATCAAGCCCAACACGAAGCTCGTATACATCGAGAATCCGGGCACGATGATGTTCCGCACTCTCGATCTTGCAGCAATCGCAGACATTGCGCGAAAGCATGGCGCACTTTCCTGTGTCGACAACAGCTGGGCCTCTCCGCTCTTTCAGAAGCCGATCGAATCTGGCGTCGACATCGTTGTGCATTCGGCGACCAAATACATCGGCGGTCACAGCGATGTTGTTGCAGGCGCCGTGATCACCACTGCGAAGCGAATCGAACAGATTTTCTACCGCGCCTTCCTCCTGCTCGGCGGAATTCTACATCCGTTCGATTCGTGGCTGTTGCTGCGCGGTTTGCGAACGCTTCCTGTGCGCATGCAGCAGCACGAAGCAGATGCTCTTCGTGTCGCGGAGTTCCTGCGAGGCCGGTCGGAAGTGAGCGCAGTGTATCATCCGGCGTTCATGCCGCCGTCAGCGAGTCTGCTTGGATGCTCGGGATTGTTCAGTTTCGAGCTCAGGAACGGTGAGTTCGAGCGCTCACGCCAGCTCGTCAATGCATTGAAGCGATTCAGAATTGGCGTGAGCTGGGGCGGCGTCGAAAGCCTGGTCATTGCCGCGAATCGCGGCACCAACACTCACTGGCTCGATGCACAGCGAATTCCGCATGGCTTGATCAGGCTCTCGATTGGCCTCGAAGGATCTGATGTGCTGATCGAGGACCTTGGCGCCGCCCTCGAATCACTCGCTTAGCAGCTCATCGAGCTTGTCGAAGCATTCGGTCCAGCCTTCGCTGTGACCATCGCGAGACCCGAGTGAGTCAAATCCCGTCTGACGGAAGTTCATTTCTGTTTTGTTCCCGCGCGCAGTCAATGTCACGGTGACGATCGAATCGGGACTCGTCGGGTTCCCGTTCTCATCCATCCACACATGAGTGAATACCAGCCGCTCAGGCTCGGATATCTCCAGATATTTTCCGCCGAGGTTGAGCTCTTCCCCGTCGGGTTTGACCATTGTTGCGCGCCAGTGTCCGTTGACTCTCAGCTCTCCTTCGCTTCGCGGAATCGTGAATCCGCGCGGTGCTGACCAGACTTTCATCATGCCGGGATCGGTCCACGCTTTCCAGACAAGCTCGCGCGGCGCGTCGAACACTCTGTCGATGACAAGCTCGAGTGCGTCCGCCGTTGAAGTGGTGCTATTTTTTTCGGCCACGTTTTTTCTCCTTTGATTGAATGTCACGGAGATAGCTGTCGAGATTGTCGAAGCTCTGCTCCCAGTATTCGCGGTAGCGCTCGAGCCATTCAGCAGCCTGTTTGAGCGGCTTTGCTTCAAGCCGGCACGGTCGCCACTGCGCTTCGCGGCTTTGAGTGATGAGCCCTGCCTTCTGCAGAACCTTGAGATGTTTTGAGATCGCCGGCAGGCTCATCTCGAATGGTTCTGCAAGCTGAGTTACAGATGCTTCCCCCCTCGACAGTCGTGAGAGGATTGCTCTCCTTGTTGGATCCGATAACGCTGCAAAGGTCGCGTCGAGCTGGGTCATCTGTTATTTAACCTAATGGTAAAATACAGTTGAGAAGCTGTTCTGGTCAAGGGGATTCTAGTTAATGAGAGTGATTTCTACGGAGTGCTCCGCCCCATCATCAACGAGCTGGATCGTTGAAGGCTTTCCTTTCTGTAGGCCGGAGGGATTCAAAACTCGGATCCGATACAAAGATGACCCAAACCGATAAGCCAAAGAAAATTCCTTCCATGACGACGGAACGCACGGATCGATGATCAATGAATCGCCGCGCTTGCTGAATCCAAGTATCGACTCGAGCCCAACCCGATAAAGCCACGAAGCCGATCCAGTGTACCACGTCCACCCACCACGTCCAACATGCCCCTCAGCAGTATAGACATCAGCGGCTACAACGTAGGGCTCGACCTTGTAAACCTCGACATCCTCAGGCGTCAACGCATGAGTGATGGGATTGATCATCTGGTATAGATGCATAGCACGATCACCATCACCAAGCAGCGCAGTGGCCATCACGGCCCAGAGTGCCGCGTGAGTGTACTGCGCTCCGTTTTCACGAACACCCGGCAGATATCCTTTGATGTACCCGGGATCGTGACTGCCTTTATCAAATGGGGGAGTAAGCAGCATCAGAAGCCTGGCGTCTTCGCGGACGAGGTGCTGATGCAGCGACGCCATCGCAGTTCGACGCCGCTCAGGATCTCCAGCATTCGAGATCACGCTCCAGCTTTGCGCAATCGAGTCGATGCGGCATTCCGTATTCACATGTGATCCAAGCGGCGCACCATCGTCGTAGTACGCGCGACGATACCACTCGCCGTCCCATGATGTCTGCTCGATCGCATCGACATACGCATCTGCTTTCTTTCTGAACGACTCGGCACTCGAGGTATAACCGCGCGCTTCGGCATGTACTGCGAAACGCCGCAGCGTCGTCGCGAGAAACCAGGCGAGCCACACACTCTCACCTTTTCCCCCAACGCCAACACGATTCATTCCGTCATTCCAGTCGCCGCTGCCAATCAGCGGAAGTCCATGTCTTCCACTCGTTGCAGCACGATTCAGAATGTGAATGCAGTGATCGAACACGCTGGCGTGAAGGTCCGACGTGTCTGGCATGGCGTACAGCTCTTCTTCGTGCTCGTCGAGAAGTCGCATTGTGAGGTACGACGTGCGCTCATCGAGAATGGAGTGATCGCCGGTCACCTGCAGATAGTGATCGACAACGAATGGAAGCCACACGAGATCATCCGCGAACTTCGTCCTCAGGCCGCGTCCGCTGTGCGGATGCCACCAATGCTGTACATCACCCTCGACGAACTGCCTGCCCGCAGCTTTGACTATCTGATCGCGAGCGAGTGAAGGCTCGGCGTAAACGAAAGCAGTAACGTCCTGCAGCTGATCACGAAATCCGCACGCTCCACTCGACTGGTACAACGCATTCCTTCCCCACACTCTGCATGAAAGTGCCTGATAGAATGCCCACTTGTTGAGCATCAGATCGAAAGCGGGTTCAGGTGTGCGTACCGTGATTGCGCTCAATCGCGAATTCCATCGAGCAGCCGCAGAATCGATTGCAGCGCTCGCAGTGCTCACGTCACGGTATCGTGTAGCAAGATCGACCGCCTCCTCTTTATTCATCGCGGCTCCAAGTACGATTGCAATCGACTTGGTTTCACCCGGCTTGAGCTCAACCAATCCGCCGAGTACCGCGCAAGGATCCGGTATCGTCTCCTCTGCCTGTGCCCATCGATTCTCAGCAAGCGCTACCGGAGCTGAAAGTGTTCCGTTTCGTCCGACGAATTCACGCCTCGACGTTGTGTACCACACAATCGATCCCGTCATCGAGAGAAATGCAGTCATCGACGGCAGGTCGGGATCGAGAGGATTCTCCGCAGTTATTACAGATCGTTCACGATCGAACGACGTCTGAACGTCGAAGCGTGTCTTCTCTCTCGTTGCACCAAGTACCCATTCGACATATGGGGTTACCGTGATGCGCCTTGATTTCTCGCCTGCGTTCGTAAGCGTCAGCACCTGAACTTTCACTGGATCGTCTGGCGCCATGCCAACTCTTAGTGACGTGCGGATGCCGGCGTGATCGTGATCGAA
>JBKPNY010000204.1:0-3532 GCA_046732835.1 Gemmatimonadota bacterium
GAGGGAAAGAAAGCTGAAGCGGAGGAATACATCGCTTCTGCAATAAAGCAGGGAAGCCAGCTTGGCCATTTCCACCATGTGGAGTACAACATCGCATGCGCGCGCGCGTTGATGGATGACTTCGATGAAGCGCTCGCTGCATTGAAGCGCGTTGGCGAGGATGGGTTTCCATGCTATTCGTGGTTCGAGCGTGACCCACTTCTCGAAGGATTGAGAGACGATCCGCGGTTTACGGAGCTGATTGGCCAGATGCGTGCTCGCTGGAGTGGAGTTTCCTAGATGCATAAACTCAAAGCTGGATTTTCCCCAAACCGTACGGCAGTTTAGGAACGATGACACAGCATATCAGTCGACGTTCTTTTGTTGCAGCAATCGCCTCGGGAATGGCCGCATCCATGCTTCCGGCGCGTTCAGCTTTCGCGCGGCATGCCCCACCGCACCCAACTCCACGGCCGGGAATTACAGGAAAGAATGTGCTCACTAAAGAGCAGCTCGCTAAGACGCCGAAATTGATTCCTGTCTTCGATGGAATTCGTGAGATTCCCGAGATTGCCGATGGCATCAGGTGCAACTGCGGATGCACCGATCCGCCGGAGCTGAGATCGCTGCTGTCGTGCTTCGAGGGTCGCGGAATGGCGCGTGACTGTGCGATCTGTCAGGGACAGGCGCGTCTCGCGATAAGGCTGCACAAGGAAGGGAAGACACTCGGCCAGATAAGGGCGGCTATCGACGCGAAGTTCGCCTGACTTCCACATCACCTATGAAAAATCTCCGCAAAGCGCTGCTAATTCTCTCGGTACCGCTCCCACTCAGCGCGCAGATTCGCGCCAGTGAAATAGGCTCGATGTCCCAGACAATCGATGGGACGGTGATACGCGTTGAGTATTCGCGCCCGCGCGCTCGCGGACGCGACCCATTGTTCGGGACGAAAGCAGTGAAGTGGGATGAGACATGGACGCCGGGAGCGAACTGGGCGACTACGTTCGACGTGAACAAGCCGGTAAAGATCAACGGCTATCAGGTTGCAAAGGGAACGTATTCGGTGTGGATGAAGGTGCGCGAGAACGGGATGTGGACATTCATTCTCGAGCCGAAGTCGCATCTCTATCACATGGAGCCGCCTGATTCAAATGCGGCTCAGGTGCGAATCCCGGTGAAAATCGAAAGTGTTTCTTTCACCGATGTGCTTACCTGGTCGATGCCGCAGCTCCGCATTGATGGCGGAACACTCGAGATGCGATGGGAGCGTGTACGCGTTCCGCTGGATGTAAGCGTCGAACCGTCGCTCGTGATGACGTTCCCTCAAGGGGAAGCTGCTGGATATGTCGGTGACTACAGGTTTGTCGAAGCCGATTCAACGGGTAAAGATGGTAAGGTCTCGGCATTCACGGTGTTATATGAGAACAATACGCTCAAGGGCCGCTGGACACCGGATGATCCGTACATGAAGACGTTCGCTCTCATAAGAATTGCGCCGGACACTTTCACCGGCGGTGTATATGACGAGAGCGGAAAGATCTACGAGGTGCTCAAGCCGGACATCGTCGTCGAGTTCAAGCGCCAGAACGGAAAGGTTGTGAGTTTCACTATCCGGGATGCGGAGGACAATCTCTGGGGAACGGGCACGCGGAAATAAGTGACTGACCGATCACTACAAGCCTAAAGCTCCCACGCCTCCCGCATCGCTGAGCTGACATTTCGAATGTACTCATCCGGGCGAACATCGGTCCCACCATTGCGCGCATTTGATCCAGCGTTCCATCTACCGGCAAATGCAGGATCGAACCGCTTCATGCGGAGCTGACGAAGACATGCACCATCAGGTGCACTATGCCCAAGTCGCACGCGTGCATCCCAGCGCGATGAATCAGCACGCGGTGTGATGAGAAGAATCAGCGCAGCATCAGGAAGTTCTGGAGGAAGCAATTCGCCGTCGATCTTCTTGTCGAGCACCGCGTGCGCGAGCGGGCCATCCATATGAACCTTCCGCTTCTCAACAAGACGCTCGGCAGCTTCTCGTTTGCGGAGACGGTCAGCATAGAAAGGTTGAGCAGTCCAGTCCAGAGGCTGACCGTCCATGAGCTTTCTCAGATTGCGCAGCGAAAAGTACAGATCGCGTCTCGGCGCGAGTGATTGAAGTACATCGGCGATCTCGTTCTTTGCGCCGGTGTGATCCGCGGCAATTGCAGCGTCACCAAACCGCTGATCGGGCTCGAGCTCGTTCGCCATGATTGCGCTGCTCAGCACGCTGTCGCAATCAGTGTGTGAAACGAAAACCATTCCACCCGGATTGACTCTTCCGCAGTAGTTGATCTGATCGATTGCAAGATTGGTAGATGAGACATGCCGCATCATCCGAGCGGATGGTGCGTGGTGATCGACGTTCATCACCCCATCGATCTCATAGCCACCCGGAATCTCACGCGCCAGCTCGGCGCCTTCGATATAGAAATCGCAGGCGACAACCTGACCGACATGCTCGTTGAGGATGTCGGCCGGGGTGAAGTGCTCCCGGTGGGTGATGGTGCGAATGGGAATGCGCATGCTATTCAGTTGAACGGACATTTCCCCTGGCTGTGACAGAACCCGGAGTCGATCCCTCTGAATAGAAATCGCAAAATCGGCCCAAAAAGGATCATGGGTCCATCAGTTTGTGCATACTGTAGGCGGCCCTCGAGGAGGCGATCATGATTTTTGTCGCAGGCGCAACGGGTGGACTGGGGATGGAGATCGTTCGGCGTTTACGGGAGCGGGGCGAAGATGTCCGCGCCCTGGTGCGCACTACGTCGGACGCAGGCCGGGTGGCGGCACTGGAGAAAATGGGTGCGGAGATTTGGCGCGGTGATCTAAAGGACCCTTCGACACTGGAGGGTGCACTCAAAGGCGCCGATGTCGTGGTCTCGACGGTGACGGTGATCACTCATGCCAAGCCGGGAGATTCGTTCGACGCGACCGACGAACAGGGCAATATCAATCTCCTGAACGAAGCAGTAAAAGCAGGAGCGCGCAGGTTTGTTTTCACGTCATTCGACATCGACAAAATGCCGGAGTATCCGTTGTCGAATGCGAAGCGCAACACAGAGAGAGCGATCATGGATTCCGGACTCGAGTACGTGATCCATCGTCCGTCGCTCTTCATGCAGGTGTGGCTCAGTCCGATGCTGTTCGCAGATCCGTCAACAGCAACCGCGAAGATTTACGGTCGTGGCACTCACGGCATCGAATACATCTCAATAGGGGATGTCGCAGAGGCGATGGTGCAATCCATCTTCGATGACAAGGTGAAGAATCGTGCTGTGGCGTACGGTGGTCCCGAGCCAGTCAGTCAAAGGCGTGCGCTCGAGATTTTCAATAAGGCATTCGGCAAGCCTTTTTCTCCAGTCGAAGTATCAGAGTCCGATCTGGAGAAACAGTGGGAAGGTGCCGCCGATCCATGGCAGAAAACTTTTGCTGGATTGATGCTTGGTGTGTCGCGCGGATTTGGCGGAGGTCATGGCCCGGCAAGCCAATACTTCCCGATGAAGATGACGAC
>JBKPNY010000205.1:0-5967 GCA_046732835.1 Gemmatimonadota bacterium
GGATACAGTCCGCGCTTTGGCTACGAGTGGAACACCGGTGTTCGGCATTTGCCTCGGACACCAGGTATTGGGACTCGCATTCGGTGGATCGACCACCAAGCTGCCATTCGGTCACCGCGGTGGAAATCACCCCGTTCGCGAGATGTCGACAGGACGCGTCCTGATCACATCGCAGAATCACGGCTTTGCAGTCGAGGGAGACGAATCGGGCATCAAGGGCGCATCCGATCTCGAGGTCACGCACGTCAATCTCAACGACGGCACTATCGAAGGGCTGCGGCATAAGTCATTGCCAGTGTTCGGCGTTCAATACCATCCTGAGGCTGCCCCCGGGCCGCATGACGCCGTCCCGCACTTCGACGAGTTCATTTCCGCAATCCGAAACAAGCGTTAGAACCACAGTACGCGGTTCTTTCTAATACCTAAGACCGCGCTTTGTGGTTCTTTCTAATACCTAATACCGCGTTTCTCTGGTTTACGCACTTGCTTGACTCGCATCGACTAAAGTCATACTTTGGAACGAGTTAGAGCATTTCAGCGCGTCAAATTCGAGGCGGGAACCAATGACTAAAGCGGATCTGGTCGAGCGTGTCACCGCCCAGATATCCCGGACAGCCGGGCCAATGATCTCCAAGAAGGACTGCGCCCGCGTAGTCGATGCGTTCCTCGAAGCCGTCAAGGAATCCCTGCAGCGTCAGGAAAACATCGAAGTTCGCGGTTTCGGCACCTTCAAGATCAGAAGGAGAAAGACCCGCATGGCGCGCAATCCCAGAACGGGCTCGCCTGTCGAGGTGTCGGCGCGTCCTGTCCCGGTATTCAAGCCTTCGAAAGAGCTTCGCGCTCTGGTCGCCGGCGTCGATGTGTCGGAGATGCACGACACCGAGCTGTCCGGCGCAGATTAACCGCACCGGCGGTCGGCCATGACGGTCACAGTCCGCCTCTTCGCATCATACGCCGAGTCTCTGGGAAAATCGGAGCTCTCGCTGGACCTGGGTGTCGGCGCAACCGTCGCTGATGTCGTGAAGGCAGTCGCTGACATGCCAGGAGCGAACAAGCTCCCTCCGTCGCCTCTCGTGGCGGTGAACTGCAGCTACGCAGCCACGACAACCAATCTGAGCGATGGCGATGAGATCGCGTTCATTCCTCCTGTGGCAGGGGGCTGATGCGCGCCTCAATCGTGAACGAGCCAATCGATGTCGCAAGTCTCACACGTGAAGCAACGTCAGACTCATGTGGAGCAACCGCCGTTTTTCTCGGCACTGTCCGCTCAACGAATGAAGGCCGCGATGTAAATGGCATTGAATATTCCGCGTACGAGGAGATGGCAGAGAAGGAGATGCGCGCGATACTCGGCGAAGCATCGGCCAAATTCGTCATTCGCGGAGGAGTGATCGAACATCGCGTTGGCGTGCTCGACGTTGGTGAAATATCTATCGCTGTCGTAGTTGCCCATCCCCACAGGCATTACGCGATGGATGCCCTGCGTTACATCGTGGATCAGACCAAGGCTCGCGCTACGATCTGGAAGCTCGAGCACTACAGCGACGGCACGCGTGAATGGGTGAACGCCGGTTCAGGAAGTCCTCGATGATCGCGCCAATGCATGATCAATTCGGGCGCCGCATCGAGTATCTGCGGATTTCCGTCACGGACAAATGCAACTTCCGCTGCCTGTACTGCATGCCGCGCGAAGGGCTTCAGTGGCTCCCAAAATCGGAGATTCTCACATACGAGGAGATAGCCGAGATAGTGAGCCAGCTCGCGCGAGAAGGGATCTCCCGAGTGAGAATCACTGGCGGCGAGCCAACCATTCGTCCTGATCTCGAGCAGCTCATTCACATGCTTCGCTCGATCGCGGGGATCACGGATATCGCGCTTTCCACCAATGGGCTCAGGCTTCCTGAGCTGGCGATGACATATCGGAAAGCGGGACTCGATCGCGTGAACATCAGCGCGGACTCGCTTCGACCAGATCGCATCGCCGCAATCGCGCGGCGAGATCTGGGATTCGATCCAGCCGCTGCTGCTTTGGCAGCGGAAGATGCGGGACTTTCGCCTGTGAAGCTCAACATGGTAGTCATGCGCGGAATCAATGACGACGAAGTCGAAGATTTTGCGCGTCTGACTGTCGATCATCCATGGCACATCAGATTCATCGAGCTTATGCCGGTGGGATCGATGCGTGAGATCACCTGGGAGCACATCGTTCCTTCCGCCGAGATTCTCGAGCGTCTGTCTTCGCTGGGGCCGATAGCGCCGACAGAGGGACCGAGCCGTGGCAATGGTCCGGCGAGCTATTACCGGCTGCAGAATGCGAAGGGCACCATCGGAGTCATTACCCCAATGACTCACACATACTGCGCAACCTGCAATCGTGTGCGTCTCACCGCCGACGGACGGCTGCGCACGTGTCTCTTCGGCGATCACGAAGTGAGTCTCCGCGATGCGCTGAGATCGCGAATTCCTCTTGGTCCCGTGTATCAAGAGGCACTCAGTGCAAAGCCTCTCGAGCACCAGCTTCTGCAGATGAGGATCGGCGGCCTTCACGCGCTCTCGGAGATTGGCGGCTGAGGTTTGCAACGGCCCTCAGGGCGAATAACTTTCGCATCGCAGATCTCCACCAATTCAACAGAGTAAAATGGTCAACAAGATTACGGTCGTCGGCGCGGGCAACGTCGGCGCGACGACCGCGCAGCGCGTAGCAGAAAAGGAGCTCGCGCGCCAGGTAGTTCTCGTCGACATCATGGAAGGAATTCCTCAGGGAAAGGGACTCGATCAATGGGAGTCCGCCCCGATTGAAGGCTTTGATTCGAGAGTGATCGGAAGCAACGGATACGACGAAAGCGCGAACTCGGATATCGTCGTCGTCACTGCGGGAATCGCGAGAAAGCCGGGAATGTCCCGCGACGATCTTCTCAACACGAATGCCGGAATCGTCAAGTCGGTCTCGGAGAGCATCAAGCAGACTTCTCCGAATGCGATCCTCATCATGGTCTCGAACCCGCTCGATGTGATGTCGTGGGTTGCAAAGGAAGTCACGGGATTTCCGCGCGAGCGCGTTCTTGGAATGGCAGGCGTTCTCGACACTGCGCGATATCGCTCCTTCATTGCCGAAGCGCTCGACGTCTCGGTGCGCGACATTCAGGCGATGGTCCTCGGCGGACACGGCGACACCATGGTTCCGCTCATCTCGTATACCAGCGTCAGTGGAATTCCGGTTACCCAGCTGATGCCGAAGGATCGACTCGATGCGATTGTCGATCGCACACGCAACGGCGGCGCGGAAATCGTGAAGTATCTCAAGACAGGTTCCGCTTACTACGCACCTTCATCTGCCGCAGTGCAGATGTGCGAGGCAATCGTCCGCGATCAGAAGAGAATTCTTCCGTGCGCAGCGTGGCTCCAGGGCGAATACGGAATGTCAGGTCTCTTCCTCGGAGTTCCATGCAAGCTCGGACGTGGCGGTCTGGAGCGAATCATCGAAGTGACGCTTACGGATGATGAGCGCGCGGCACTCGAGAAGAGCGCTGAAGCGGTCAAGGAGCCGATGAGCGCAGTAAAGCTTTGATTCTGAAATGAACCGGCTCCGCCGTTTCTACAGCGCCGCTGCGGGCAAAAAAATCGTCATGGGTGTCACGGGCCTGATCGGTATCGGGTTCGTGATCCTGCACATGGCTGGAAATCTTCTCGCTTTTCGCGGACCTGATGCGATCAACGCCTACGCGCACTTTCTCGCGAGCACCGGTGAGGCACTGTGGCTGCTGAGAACCGTGCTGATCGTTGCGGTCATTCTGCATGTCATTGCAGCGTATCAGCTGACCATGCAGAATCGCGCGTCTCGTCCCATTGGTTATGTGAAGCGCGACCCGCAGGTAAGCACGTGGGCCGTCCGAACAATGCGATTGGGCGGGGTGGTGCTCCTCATTTTCATCCCGCTGCACATCATGCATTTCACGAATCCCGGATGGAGACCCACCGGTGAATTCGTGAAAGCCGATGTGTATGCCAGCATCGTCACGAGCTTCAGGGTGTGGTGGATCACTCTGTTTTACGTTGTCGCAATGATCTCTCTTGGATTCCATTTGTATCACGGCGCGTGGAGCTCAGTGCGATCGATTGGAGTTGCGCAGCCCAGCGAGCGGCCACTCCACAGGAGAATTGCACTGGTGATTGCAGTGGCTGTCTGGCTTGGATTCACCGCGGTCCCAGTCGCGGTTTTTGCAGGATTGATAGGCTGATGGAACTGAACGCGCGTATTCCCGCTGGTCCGCTCGAGAGAAAGTGGGACCGGCATCGCTTCGAGATGAAGCTCGTAAATCCCGCCAACAAGCGGAAATACAACATCATCGTTGTCGGATCAGGACTTGGAGGCGGAGCAGCCGCAGCTACCATGGGCGAGCTCGGCTACAACGTGAAGTGTTTCTGCTTCCAGGATTCACCTCGCCGGGCGCACAGCATTGCGGCACAGGGTGGAATCAACGCGGCGAAGAATTACCAGAACGATGGTGACAGCATCTATCGTCTCTTTTACGACACCGTCAAAGGCGGCGATTTCAGAGCGCGCGAAGCGAATGTGTATCGCCTCGCTGAAATCAGCGTAAACATCATCGATCAGTGTGTTGCGCAGGGAGTGCCGTTCGCGCGTGAGTATGGCGGACTTCTCGCGAATCGCTCATTCGGTGGTGCGCAGGTGTCGCGAACGTTCTACGCACGCGGCCAGACTGGGCAGCAGCTTCTCCTCGGCGCGTACCAGGCCCTCGAACGTCAGGTGAAGGCGGGCACAGTGAAGATGTTTCCGCGGACCGAGATGCTCGATCTGGTCGTGATCGATGGACGTGCGCGCGGAATCGTCACGCGTGACCTGATCACGGGCGCGATTGAATCGCATGTCGCAGATGCTGTAGTGCTTGGGACGGGTGGATATGGAAACGTTTTTTATCTGTCGACCAACGCAAAAGGCTCGAATGCGACAGCGATCTGGCGCGCGTACAAACGCGGTGCTGCGTTCGCAAATCCGTGCTACACTCAGATTCATCCGACCTGCATTCCGGTAAGCGGAGAGCACCAGTCGAAGCTCACTCTCATGAGTGAGTCGCTGCGCAACGACGGCCGCGTTTGGGTGCCGAAGCAGAAAGGGGACAAGCGCCCTCCGCTTCAGATTCCTGAAAACGAGCGCGATTACTATCTCGAGCGCAAATACCCGAGCTTCGGCAATCTCGCTCCGCGTGACATTGCATCACGGGGCGCAAAGGAAGTGTGCGACGAGGGGCGCGGTGTAGGTGAGAGCGGACTTGGCGTGTATCTCGATTTCGCAGACGCGATCAAGCGTCTGGGCGAAAATGTCATTCGCGAGCGGTACGGTAATCTCTTCGAGATGTATCAGCGAATTACTGACGAAGATCCGTACAAGGTCCCGATGCGCATCTATCCCGCAGTGCATTACACGATGGGTGGATTGTGGGTTGACTACAATCTGATGAGCACAGTCGAAGGCCTGCACGTGGTCGGCGAGGCAAACTTCTCGGATCACGGTGCGAATCGACTCGGCGCAAGCGCTCTGATGCAGGGCCTCGCTGACGGGTATTTCGTGATTCCGAATACCATCGGTGATTATCTGGCAACGGCGCGTCCCGCGAAAGTCGATGCTAGTCATCCTGCATTTCGCGAAGCTGAAGCCCAAATCGCGGAGCGAACAAAGCGATTCCTTTCGATCGACGGCAAGCGCACGGTCGACTCATTCCACCGCGAGCTCGGCAAAATCATGTGGGATTACTGCGGCATGGCGCGCAATGACGCCGGTTTGAGAAAAGCGCTCGAGCTGATTCCTCCGCTTCGTGAGGAATTCTGGAACAACGTGAACGTTCCCGGCAGCGACACGCATCTCAACCAGGCGCTGGAGAAAGCAGGAAGGGTCGCAGATTTCTTTGAGCTCGCCGAGCTCATGTGCATAGACGCGCTTCATCGAAC
>JBKPNY010000206.1:0-1335 GCA_046732835.1 Gemmatimonadota bacterium
CAGTGGGTGTCAGCCTATGAGATCGCAATCATCTACAGTTTGCTGGGTGACCGCGATCAGGCCTTCGATTGGCTGGCGCTGGCTGAAAAGGAACATGCGGTCGGCTTTACGTTCGTGCGCGTCGATCCTCGCCTGGAAGCGCTGCATTCCGATCCACGCTTTACTTCCCTGCTACAAAGCCTGGACGGTAAGCCCGCGCAGGACGATACCGTTCAATAACTCGTAAAGCATGTCGCTCTGCTTTAATTCGAAAAATTCATCCGGGGATTTCGCTCCTAACGGAGCGAAAGCCATTTCCTGGTAGCGACCGTTGCTATAAACATCTCGCTCCGCTGGAGCGAAGTCACTTCAACTTAAACTCCCGAATGACAAATGACCACTGTCAAATGCCAAATGGAAAATGATCTTTTCACAGCCCAAAGATTTCCTTCGTCTTGATTATTTCGCACCGCGCGCCAAGATTCTCCACTTTCTGCACCAAATCAGCCGTTCCGCCAGGTCCATCACCGCCGCCGCCATCCCACAGCGCAATCAGCGTTAGGTTGGGCGCGCCGCTCTTTGGATCGCAACCCTCATCAATGGCGTTGAAGAGCATCCAGAGATTGTTGCGCTGCCAAATGTTGTAGTCAGCTTTGGAACGTAGCCACGCCGGCAGATAATCAAGTTCGTCTTGAGCGTCAATCGCGTCGCTGAGAATTCTCACCTCGTTGCGCACCGCGTGTTTGCGATGAATCTCCCAAAATCGCTTGACCCAATCAGGTCCAGCGCTCTTCACTGACAAGTTGACGTACTCTTGCGGCGGCATCGCGAGATAGAGTCGCGTCGGTATTTCAAGCTCAGCACAAATCTCCTGGAAGAGCGTATCGCCCCCACTCGCGGCGCCGGTGTAGCCACACGCGACCCCGCCTCCGGTATTCATCTCTTTCTCGATCGCGGCCTTAATGCTCTCGCGCGCCGTCGCCTCCTTGTCAGCGGGAAATCGCGGCGGATTCCGGCCTTCGGCGTCGATCATGTGGCCGGCAAAAAGGAGCACGGTCTTCGGCTGTTCGGTGGCGACGTATCTGCCTGACTCGAGTGGGCCGACTACTTTAATAACTTCGGCAAGGTTTGCGGCCAGGATGCCCAGATCCTGATAAATCGCCAGCTGCTTGCGGACCGAGTCGCCTACAAAACCAGCTGCACCCGCAAGCGCGTCACGGTAAGCGGCGGCGACGCGCGTGGGCCGGTTCGAAGTCAGGAAACGAAAATCCGCCGCGCTTATTTCAACCCAAACATCGATCTTTCCCTCGCGCTGCAAACGGTTGACGGTTGCCTGCAGCGACGTGTCCACGGTCG
>JBKPNY010000207.1:0-21191 GCA_046732835.1 Gemmatimonadota bacterium
ACACAGATCACAACGGAAAAGCTTTTTAGGGTCAAACGACGCTGACGCTCCGAAGTCAAAAAAAGATTTACGTAGTCATCTGTGTCATCTGCGCAACATCTGCGTCATCTGTGCTTCAGAGCAGTTGACGTGGTTCCGTAGTTCCCGTAGTTGCCGTAGTTGCCGTAGTTGCCGTAGTTCCGTCCGGCCCATCAGAACTTGATGAGCCTGGTCTCCCTCGTCACATCGCCATTGCGCTCGATGCTCCGTACTGCAACTCCATCGGATTTTCGCGTCCAGTAAGTCAACGACCGGCCGCCAAACGAGATCGTCAGCCGCCAGCAGTCGAATCGTCCCGCTGGAACGGTGACCTGCTCTGACCCGTCAACGCGCAGATCGATTGGCATGAACACGTCATCGTCTCTCACCGCCCATCCAACGAGTGATGCGCTTCCGGTCCATCCGGCGTGAAGGCCCACTGCTCCAAGAATCACCGGAGCCAACGGATCGATGATGTAGGGGCCATTCGCCGATGCGAGCTTCCGCCTGATCAGTCGATACGCGGAAGAAGTCTTCGTCCCATATGCATGCATGTCCCCAACGATGCTGTCGCCACGGAAATTTTGACCAATGTGCATTACGTCATATCGCGAATATGGACGCTCGATGGCAGTATGACTCAGGAGCCTGAGATTGTCGCGCGCTATCATCGTCGAATCGATCGCAAACACTTCACTGCCGTTGCGCGTTCCCTGATTTCGCGCCACGACTAACCACGCGGGTGTCGCTGCGATTGTCGCGCTCTCCACAGTGATCACGCCGGTTACCCGTCCGATTTCTCTGCTCCTCGAATCCCGCCACGACCTGAGATACTCGAGTCTCATCGGTCGAAGGTTGTTCGGCCGCGACAGCGAAACCGGTGCGAATCTGCGCGCAGTGCGAGACGCATCGCCTTGCGCGAATGCTACTGACCCTGGCAGCCACTCTGACGCAATGCGAGACAAGCTCGATGCGTCGGTTCCTGCCGCCGCGGGTGGGGAGGACAAACGGAACGGCAGTGCGAGTAACAGCAATGCCGCGACAATCGTTGCAGGAATCAGGAATCGACCGCTGCGAACCTGTTTCGTATCGGTTACCTCTGGAAGGATCACACGCGTTCCTGACTCACGACTCGCAATGATCCGCTCCATCAAATCGGCGCTCGGCGATGGAACGGCGATCGACTGAAGCTCAGGACGAACCGCCTCAGCAAAATCCTCAGCCTGACTGCGATTGCCAAACCACTTCATGAGCTCTCTCCTCCGGCGACGATCGCGCGCAGCGCAATCAGTGCGCGATGCAGCCGCACCTCCGATGCACCCCGCGAAATCCCGAGCATCTCCGCAATCTCGCCATGAGTGAATCCTTCGATTTCCTTCAGCACGAGAACGGTGCGAAGGGTTGCCGGCAACGACGCCACTGCTGAATCCAAAGTCATCCTCGTGTGTACATCGTCCACTTGAGTCAAAGCCGGTTGAGGCGTAAGCCGAACCGCTGTCTCCTCACGCCGGACTACACTCAATGCAACCCGAGCCGTTACCTGCTTGAGCCAGGCTGCCAGCCGCCCCCGCTCATCGTACTTCCGCATCGCCTCTGGCAACCCGACGAACACGTCGTGCAGTACATCTTCCGCGGCTTCACGCGATTGCAGCAGCCGGTACGCGACAGCCATCAGCGCCGGAGAGAATCTTCGATACAGCTCGGCGAGCGCGTCCATGTCGCCCGACCGCGTAGCCCGCACGAGCTCCGCCTCGCCCAACTCCGTCACACGATGGAGACTGTCTCCAGCAGGCATCACATGAAGTAAACGCTTAGAGCCCGCTCGATCTTACACGCCATGTAAGATCGACGCAGTGTCGCGCGTTTCCCTGGTATGAGACCAATTCGCCTCTTCATTCTGCCATTACTTGCACCCGCGCTCCTGAATGCGCAAACCGCCCTGACGTCAAAGCCGCCACGAATTCAGGAGTACAGGCTGGATGCCGGACACTCAATCATCGAATTCTCCATCGGGTTCGCATTCAGCCGCATCAAGGGGCGCTTCACGAATTCGAACGGCAACATCGTCTATGACACAGTCGACCCGTCAAAGTCTTCGATCACCGTTGTGATCGAATCAAAGTCGATCGACACGGGCTGGCCGCATCGTGACGAGCATTTACGCACGAGCGACTTTTTTGACGTCGAGAAATATCCGACGATTGTTTTTCAAAGCGATCGGATGACCAGGACCGCCGACGGCTGGCGAGCTGATGGCAGGCTCACCATTAAAGGCGTCACTAAACCGATTTCAATTCCCTTCCACCTGCTCCGTCCACCCACTCGAAGTCCCGAATCGAACTGGATGATCATCAATGCTGCAGGAGCACTGAAAATTGCGCGGGCGGACTTCGGAATTCTTGGCGGCAGCACATACAACTCGTGGTTCGATAAAGCTCGACAGGCAACGATGTCCGATAGCGTCGACGTGAATCTCGAGATCGAAGGGTGGAATGCGGACGCGCAAAGTCAGAGGACCGCGCGCCTCGAGCAATCCCTCGAGCGCATCAGGACGACTGGCGTGCAATCCCAAATCGATCGTCTCACCGAGATCATGCGGACGCAGCCGACACAGGCCGCGGGCGTAATGAACGGCGGAGACTTTGTAACGCGCGCGCTCATCGGCAGCGGTCGAATCGATGACGCGGTGAAGCTGTCCAAGGCACTCACCGATATGCTCCCATCACAGCCGCGCGTGTTCATACTCCATGGCGTTGCATTGGCATTGTCGGGCGATACGAAAGGTGCGATGCGCGAGTACGCGCACGCGAAAGAAATATTCAAGCCGGCGGTCAAGGATCCGAACGAGAAATTCCCGCAAGTCGATGAGACGTGGTATTACCTCGATCAGCTCACCGAATTCCTTCTTGAATGGAATCGCCCCGCCGTTGCCGCCCCCGTCGCGCGACTGTTGACCGAGCTCTACCCTGATTTTGCGCGGGCTCACACGACCCTGGGTGTCGTGCTCGCAGCGACAGGTGACACGAAAGGGGCTACTATCGCTTATGCTCGAGCATTGTCTTTAGACCCGAATGAGACTCGCGCACTGGAATTCCGACGCAGACTCTAACGACGCGTTTGGCAGGAAGACGAGGAAGAATGGGAAGAAGAGGAAGTAAAACGATTATGGTTGAGTCCGGTGCTTATGGCACGCTGTTGGTGCCTTGCCAATCTTCGTGCATGAATTCAACGGGATGCGGCGAATCGAATTGAACTAAACATTCATTCTTCCTCTTCTTCCCATTCTTCCTCGTCTTCCTGCCAAACCCGTAGTTCGTTCGTTAGTGCTCCGACGGCCCGGACCAATCGCGAGCCTTGGACAGTCTCGCACGCACAGAATCCCGATCCCCACTCGCGACGAGCTCACGAAATCCGCTGATTTGACGCTCGATACCCGATAAGGCGGCAACGATTGCGTCCGAGTTATCCATAGCAATCGACGTCCATACATCGGGGGATCCCGCAGCGAGTCGAGCAACATCACGTCCTCCACGACCAAGCTGGCGGCGTGGAATCCCAACTTCGGCGAGAGCTAATCCCAGAGCACACGATACTAAATGAGGAAGATGACTCGTCCATGCGAGAATCTCATCATGCTCTGCCGCATCCATCTTCATCGGCTTCGCGCCAAGCATTGTCCATAACGCCTGAGCTTGAGCGTAGCTTGCAGGAGTCGAAGCCCTCGTCGGACAGAGATACACAATCTCGTTTTCGAAAAGATCGAACCTTGAAGCAAACCATCCTGATCTGTGATCGCCCGCAAATGGGTGCGAGCCGACAAAACTTCTGCCGAGCTTCGATTTTTCGGCAGCGCTGACAATGCCTCGCTTGGTGCTGCCGACGTCTGTCACCAGCGTGATGGTATCGGCATGTCTCTCGAGCTGCTCGAGAATCTGCGCCGCTGAGTCGCCGTAAACGGCGAGCACTACTGCATCGACAGCTCCGAGCTCGTCGAAACTCTCTGAGATGCGTCGTGCAACAACCCCTTCTGCGACGGCGGCATCGACATAGGAGTTATTCGTATCGTATCCGAGAATCTCCACGCCGCGCGCCGCAAGTCCACGCGCAACCGACCCGCCAATCATTCCCAGTCCAATCACCGCAACACTTTGGGGAGCGCTCATTTCTCCTCCGACTGTTGCGCACTGCGGGAGAGCGACAGAACCCGCCAGAAGATTTCGCGCACCGGTTCATCGGGGAGATTTGCTTCACGCGCAGTCTCGACAGCACCGCGTATCACTGCTGCTTCACGGCCTGGATCGAGTATCGGTAGTCCAAGCTCCTGCTTGAGAGATTTTGTTTTGAGCCCGAGGTCAACTCGGCGCCGAAGGAGAGCAACGATTTCCCGATCGATTGCACCGATCTCGGCCCGACATTGTTCGAGCTCCGCTTCTGGCGACGGATTCATACTCCATCTCCCGCGGAAGCAGCCACTCCAAGAGTTCGGCCAACGGCAGCGGCGAGTGGATCGAGACGATCCATCAGATTATCGAACGCGCTAAGCGTCAGTGATTGATCTCCATCCGACAGCGCCGATTCAGGATCAGGATGAACCTCGATGATCAATCCGTCTGCGCCGGCAGCCACTGCAGCAAGAGCGAGCGGCAGCACAAAATCGGCAACACCACCTGCATGACTCGGATCAACAATTACTGGCAGATGACTCTCGCGTTTGATCACCGGAATCGCTGAGATGTCGAGCGTATTCCGCGTCGAAGTCTCGAATGTCCTGATGCCGCGCTCGCACACAACCACCTGGCTGTTACCGTGCGCCATGATGTACTCGGCCGCCATCAACAGCTCTGTTATTGTCGCCATTAGTCCGCGCTTCAAAAGCACGGGACGTTGCACACGGCCGAGCTCTGCAAGCAGCGCGAAGTTCTGCATGTTGCGCGCGCCCACTTGCAGCATGTCAGCGTGTTCCGCGACGAGATCGACGTGCCGTGTATCGAGAACTTCAGTCACAACCGGAATTCCGATCTCACGCCGAATGTCCGACAGCATTCGCAGTGCATCGGCGCCCAGACCTTGAAAGCTGTAGGGCGAGGTTCGCGGCTTGAACGCGCCGCCGCGAAGCATCGAGGCTCCCGAGTTCTTTACGGCGATTGCAGTTTCGCGAAGCATCGCACTTCCTTCGACGGAGCACGGACCTGCAATGACTGAGACCGCTTCGCCGCCGAACGTGGCGCCGAGTCCGACGTCGACCACGGTTCGCTCGGCAGCGAAGTCGATAGATGCGCGCTTGAAAGGCCGCAGCACCGGCATGACGGATTCGACGCCGGGCAATGTCCGCAGCGGAATTTCCTGCAGCCGCGTCTCATCTCCAATGCATCCGATGATCGTGCGCTGCTCGCCGCGCGAGATGTGCGTGCGCAGCCCCGCCGCTTCGATGCGCTCGCGAATGTGATCGAGCTCTCGCTCAGTAATGTTTGCACGTGTGACGATGATCATTTGACCGTCCGGGAAATAAAAAAGGCCCGCGGGGATCCGCGGACCGTTCGAAGTGCTGTTGATGAAGTGCTAAATCGCTTCAGTCACACGCGCGTTCGTTCACGGCCCGCGAAACGGGTCGAATAGTAGTACGCGCCGTAATAACGTGTGCTGAATGGCATGACATGACGGTAGCGTCGGAGATCGATCTGTGTCAAGAGTCCCTTTTTATATGGCCCGCGCATCACTGCTGACGGGCTTCTTCCCAGACCGTGTTCCAAGGACATAGGCAAGTATAAAGGAAAGGAGCAGCGATGCTGCCCACCACACGACAGCGTATTGCGACGCAAACACCGAGACGGCGACAACCGATGCACCAGCCGCCATCATCAGGGCGCCGAGTGTGCGATGCGCTCGTGCCCATATGATAGGATCGGACAGCGTGCGGCGGGTTCTCATCCCGACGATCCAGTTCGGTTTCACGCGTGGCATGATGTTCCCCGCAGCGATCAAACCCAGACCCAGAATCATGGTCTCGACCTGAAACGTCCATGCTGGCCAGCTCTGGTAGGCGCCGATGAATGCGACATGCATCAACAGAAAGAGCGACATCAGCGCAAAGAGAATCGTTGTGAATGTCGAATCGAATCGAGCGATTGACTCGGATCCAACACTCTCGTTTATCCACCATTCAGGAAGTCCTTTCACCGGTCCGCGAATTCTCGCGATCGATGTGAGAAGAAGCAGTACTGCGAGCGCGAGTGTTGGAATGAAGAGCACCACCATTGTCCGCGGGACATCGCCTGCCGGAACATCAAACGGAAGCAACGGCGAAAAATCAGGTCGAGCGGACGGTGCGAGTCGGGCGTACATCGCAGCAGAGATGATGTATGCGCCGGCTATGGGAGCGGCTGCGGTCCATTTACGCATTTTTTCCCCCTTTCTTCGTCCAGTCGAAGATGTGAGCGACGAGGTCCTGAAGGACTGTCGCATTGAGCTCGTAGTGAATGCTGTTGCCATTGCGTTCAGCGGAGATGAGATCCGCCTCGCGGAGAACATTGAGGTGTCGCGAGATAGTCGCCCACGCGGTCGGAAACCGCTCCGCGATTTCACCCGACGTGAGCGGGCCTTTGTGAAGCATCTGAACGATCTCTCGCCTTGTTGGATCGGCCAGCGCTTTGAACACTGCATTTGATCGCTTCACCTGATTCTCCGAAAACCTGAACTACTAAGATAATAAGCTAAATAGCTAATTAGTGCAATAGCTAATTAGCTCCACCTTCCATTTTGCGCTGAAGGCCGATTTTCGATATATCCGCTCGATGACCAAAGACGAAATGACCGGGAGGGTCGTAATTGTCACCGGAGGAGCCGGTGCCGTCGGGAGCACGATCTCGAGGCGATGGCTCGATGCAGGCGCTTCGGTTTTTGTGGTCGATCATCGGCAATCCACCATCGACAGATGGCTCGGAGAATCTTCACCCAACGATTGGGGCAGTCGGGTTGCGACTTATGCAACTGACGTCGCAGCCGAAGAAGGCGCCGCTCGAATTGTGCGCGAGGCATCACGAATATTCGGACAGGATCCGGACACGCTGATTCATCTCGTCGGCGGCTTCGCCATGAGCGCAGTCGATGATGAGAATGCTCCCGGCACGTGGGACAGGATGATGTCAATCAACCTGACTTCAGCATTTCATTGTTATCGGGCGATGTTGCCGTCGCTGAGAAATCGCGGCGGCGGATGGATCGTCTCACTCACGTCGAAAGCGGCAGCCGATCCGGGTGCTCGCATTTCTGCATACGCTGCCGCGAAAAGTGGACTGGCCGCCTTGACTTCTTCTCTCTCGGCAGAAGTGAAGAACGCGGGAATTCACGTCAATCTCATTGTAACGTCGACGGTAGACACTGCACCCAACCGCGAAGCAATGGGAGCAGAGAATGCAGCGAAATGGGTAAAGCCCGACGATATCGCTGATGCAACACTCTACCTGTGCTCGGATAGAGCGAAGAATGTGTTCGGCGCCACGCTCGAGGTATTTGGAAAAACGTAAAAAGGCTAAGCTGACCAGATACGCATTTGGTCAGCATTCAGCACTCGCTTCCGTGTTTTAAATGCGTCGCGCCCGCGGTTTCCACTGATACTTTCTCAGCGATACTCTGCCGCGTACATCAAAACCCACTCCTTCTTCTTCCAGTCGGGTTCGCTGGCGCTCAGCGCTGACTCCGCGAGTGCTGAGCTCTCCTTTGGCATTGAGCACGCGATGCCACGGAACCCTGGATCCACTGGGAAGCGCGTGAAGTGCATATCCGACAAGTCGTGCTTGACCCCGAAGGCCGGCAATCCGCGCGATCTGTCCATAGGTAGCGACACGACCGCGCGGGATTCGTGCTATGACTCTTTTGATGCGCAGGTGTAAGTCATCCGTCATTCACACAATTATACAGATTTGCGCAGCGGACCTTGCGGATCGAACGTGCTTATCGGATCTGCGTGGCGAAGGACGATTTTCCATGTATCGGATTCACGACGATACGCAGTGGTAACCCGAAGCACGAAAGGCTGGAAGTTGGAGCTCTTGCCAAACCTGGCATTCCAGTGCTCGACCTCGTGATGAGTTGCAAGATCACTCGTGACATACTTCGCGACCGATTCGAATCCCGACGATTTACCGTTCTTGAAGTTCGACGCTGCAAGGTTCAGCATCTCGGACACTTTCTGCCAACCGTGCACCGCCGGGCCGAACGGGTTCGCGAGAGTGACATCATCGCCGTGGGAGAACATCGCCTTTGCGGGTTCAGGATCTCCTTTTAGAAACTCGATCCACGCCTTGTGACACTTGTCGATCATCTCGTCTAGCGTCATTTGTCGTTCCTCCTCTTATTCACGCGACAGGGTCCCACCCTGTCCGGAGCCGGGAAAAATCGCGCACATCCAGGGCCAGAATCACAGAAACGCGGAGCAATAGTTGCATCTTCCTTTGGGACAATGCTCTTCACTCTCGTTTTCAGTGCATTAACCATCACTGCCCACGCGCAGGCCTCCGACTGGTCGAAGGTTGACTCCGTGTTTGGGCGCAAAGGTGCATCGCAGGCCGGTGATGTGATGAAGTACAGCTTCCCCCGCAGCGATCTCGACGTCACTGCGAGAGGTGTGAAGCTCAGGCCGGCGCTTGCCCTGGGGTCGTGGGTTGCGTTCAAGCGAGAGGGCGCATCGGTGATGGCGATGGGCGATCTCGTGCTCACTGACAATGAAGTCGACTCGGCGATGTCGCGTCTCCAAACGGGTGGCGTGGAGCAGACTGCTCTTCACAATCACGTGCTTGGTGAATCTCCGCGTGTGATGTACATGCACATCGAAGCGCACGGAAACGAAGTGAAGATCGCGTCTGCGATCAGACATGCGCTCGAGTCGACTCGCACACCACTCGGCACTCCATCAGCCGCTCAGCCTCAACCGCTCGATCTCGACACTACAGCAATATCCGCTGCACTCGGCTACCGCGGGAAAGTGAACGGGGGCGTTTATCAGGTTAGTGTGCCGAGGGCGGATAAAGTTGTGGAGAATGGAATGGAGATTCCGCCATCGATGGGAGTTGCGACTGCAATCAATTTTCAGCCGACTGGGGGAGGGAAAGCCGCAATTACCGGTGACTTTGTAATGACTGCGGGTGAAGTGAACAAAGTGATTCGCGCGCTCCAGTCGAATGGAATTCAGCCTACTGCCATTCACTCGCACATGCTCGGCGAAACACCGCGCCTCTTCTTTATGCATTTCTGGGCAAACGACGATGCGATAAGACTTTCGCGCGGCTTACGGAGCGCCCTCGCACAGATGCATGTTACACGGCCATCAAACTAGGGGCATGCATTGTCAGTGCGAATTTCTTTTGCACTTCTGGCAATAGCCGCTGTTACAGGTTGCAGCAGCAAAGCAGGAAAAGAAGTCTCCGCCGACTCGTCGTTCGCTGCAATCCAGGAGCGCGGCGGAATGGCGATGGGAGTGGACCAGTACACCTCGAGCCACGTGTTCGACACTACGCCGGACGGCGGTCGGATCTCACTGCAGCGGGACACCGACGATTCGCTGGGAATTGCTCAAATCAGAACGCACATGAAGCTCATACAGCATTCGTTCGAGGCCGGAGACTTCTCCGCCCCGTCGTTCGTTCACAACAGGAATATGCCCGGCACCGATGTCATGACTCGAAAGCGAAGCGCAATCGAGTACAGCTATGAAGAACTACCGCGAGGCGGAGCTGTCGTGATCAGGACGAAAGATCCTGAAGCACTCAAGGCAATTGCAGATTTTTTCGCGGCACAGCGGACGGACCATCATTCTCCAGGGATGCACTAAGGATAGGGCACCCCGTTCAATGCCCCTCGTCGAAAACCGACGCGGTCAGCTCCTCCAACCCGCCTTTTTGTACTACTCCGCCATCGAGAATCGATCGCGAAACGCGGGGATTCCCCCAGTAGGTAATCACTCCGCCGTGTGTGACGGTTGCCAGCAACGAGGCTCCGGCTAAAGTGAAGATCCGCCCACCTTGATCCACTGAGGCGTCGACTCTGTCGACTGGCATCGAGCGAATGTCGATCGTCCCGCCGTTGTCGACCTCTACCTCAATTTCTCCCTGACGCGGAAAGCTCCCGGACGTTCGAATCCATCCGCCATTCGACATCAGAAGACTCCTGATACCTGGCATCTCGATCTCCACATCAGATCGATAGCCTCGGCAATCGTGACGACAATTCGAAATCACCAGCACACCATCCGCTGTCACCCGCATGCGAGTGTAGTTCAGATTTCCGCTTACAAGCGTTACGCGCTGAGTGGATCCGTAGCGAATGACGACGTGACCACCCGTGGGAACTTCCACTGATTGGAAAGGAGGAAGTTGAACGACCTTCCCCTGCGCTGACGCTTTGCCGCTCAGCGATACTGCTGTTAAAACGCTGACGATAATTCCCAGGATACGCATCCTGTCACCTCCGATTAAACGACCGCTGCAACTCCGGCTTCAACAATCTTTCCGTCGAACAAATCGATAGTTCTGTCAGCCTGGTGCGCGTACCGGGCATCGTGCGTCACCATGCAGATCGTCGCACCACCCTGATGCAGCTCCTTCAGGAGATTCATCACCGATTCGCTGTTGTGCGAATCGAGATTCCCGGTTGGCTCGTCGGCGAGAAGAATCGCGGGATCACCCGCAACTGCACGCGCTACAGCAACTCGCTGCTGCTGACCACCGGACAGCTGCGAAGGATAATGATTCGCACGACTCGCTAGTCCGACCTGCGACAGCGATCTGTGCACTCGCTCCTTGCGTTCTTCCGCCGTCATTCCGCGATACGTGAGCGGAAGCTCGACATTCTCGAATACCGTGAGATCCCCGATGAGATTGAACGCCTGGAAAATGAATCCGATCTGACGGTTCCTGACGCGCGCGCGATCTGCGGGCGACAGATTCGCAACAGCCTGACCCGCCAGCATGTACTCACCACCACTTGGTGTATCCAGCAAGCCCAGTATCGAGAGCAGTGTTGTCTTTCCTGAGCCCGATGGCCCGGCAATCGAGACATACTCGCCATCCCGTATCTCGAGATTTACGTCGTCGAGCGCATGCGTCTCGAGCTCGTCCGTGTAAAAGACTTTGCTTATTCCATCGAGATGAATCAGTACCTGCTTGTTCCTCGCCATCGACTCTCCGTTCTACTTGATTCGGATTCGTTCAGTGTTGTCAGGGAGCGATAAATCGGTGAGGATCACTCTGTCGCCGGGCTTGAGTCCCTGCACAATCTCCACCGAGTTCGCTGATACCCTGCCAAGTCTGACATTCACGCGTGTTGCCGATTTACCGTCGTCGTCGAGCTTGAACATCGAGATCACCGCATTGTCGTCGCCAAGAGCGGGACGTCCGGTATACACGACGTTCTTCATTCGCTCCAGCTGGATTGTCCCGTCGATGTTCTGATCCGGACGTGCACCGCCGGGAAGCTTTCCGTCGATAGACACATCGACGGTGACAGTCCCACCTTGCGACGCAGGATCCATCCGTGAGACATGACCAGCGACAATTCCGTTTCGTGTGTCGACCAGAGCGGCCTGACCGACTGCGACATCCTTTGCGGGAATCTCACCGATGCGAAGCACGGCCTTGAGCTTTCCGGGCTGAACGACTTTTGCGAGGGTCGCTCCTCCATTCACCCACTGACCCGGCTGCAGCGCAAGCTCCTGCAGCACGCCGTGCTCGCCTGCATGCACAACCAGCGACTGAACGCGATTCTCCTGAAACGCTGCGATTGCTTTCAGCCGATCGATCTGAGTCTGCTGCGCGGCAAGCTGTGAATTCACGCTTCGCGACATCAAGTCGAGACGCTTCTGCTCGATACCAAGCCGCGTGGCCAGCTCTTCTGCTGCTGCGCGCTTGTTGTTGTACTCGAATTTTGAGATCAATCGATCTGCGAGAAGTGTATCCGCTGCCACTCGCTCCTGAGCTGCACTTACGTTCGCTGTTCGCACCTGAGCGACTGTTCCTTCCTGAGACAGCTTCGACCCCTCGAGCTGCACACGAAGATCGGCGAGCCGGGTTTGCGCTTCGCTCAGCGCCTGCTCTGCCTGCAGCGCCTGGATCTGAACGTCGGGATTGGACATCTCGAGCAGAACCGTAGCGGGTTCGACAGTCTGTCCCGGCTGAGCAACAATTCTCTCCACGCGCGCGGATGTGACTGCGGAGATCCATCGGATCTGCTCCGGCACGAGTGTGCCCGGTCCGCGAACTTCGCGCACCATGTCGCCCCGTCGCACTGAATCGATCACGAGCGTGCCTCTGTCGACAGACGGCGCCGCAGGCTTGAGGTTCATTGCGAGCGCAGCGACAGCGATGAACAAAGCGCCTCCCGCACCAATCACCACATAGCGGCCACGCTTTGGTTTCTGCTCACGCGGTACATCCATTCGTGAGCGCTGGGGCGCTGAGGCCTGCATCAAACTGGCATCGAACTTCATGGATCAGGCTTCAGACCGGAACGCGGTTGCAGGATCTACACGAACTGCGCGCATCGCCGGAGCAAATGTCCCTGCAATCGTCATCACGATGCATAGCGCACCCGCTGCTCCAAACGTCATAGCGTCCGCGGGCTCGACACCAGCGAGAAGACTTTGAATCGATCGGCCGGCGAGATATGCGATGATAAGCCCCGGTATCACGCCCGCAGCAGCGAGTATCACACCTTGCCTCATCACCATTCGCACGATGTCACCTCGTTGCGCGCCGAGTGCGATTCTCACTCCGATTTCGTGCTGGCGACTCGATACGGAGAATGACAGAAGACCGTGAATTCCGATTCCCGCGAGCACGAATGCAATCGCTGCGAACGCAAGGAGAATTCGCACCTGCACCGATCTCGCCGCTGTTGCATTCGACACGATCTCTGCCATTGGTCTCACATCGGCAATCGGCTGATCCGGATCGACGCGATGAATGATGCGACGCACAGCGGGAATCACAGTCTCCGCAGGGAGTGACGATCTGATTACCAGATCTTTCGGCGCGTAGAATCCTCCCTGGCTATCGGGATACTGACGGTACGACATATAGACCTGAGGCTCGCTTTGCTGTTCCGGTCCACGAACCTTGATGTCGCCCACAACGCCGACAACGGTGAGCTTGAGATTCTGGAACGTGAACCGTTTTCCAATTGGCTCCCCCGGCCCGAGATCCTTGAGCAGCGACTGACTGACGACCGCAGCGAGAGGATGATTTTTGTCGTCCGTCTCCGCTAAGTCCCGTCCGCGGCGAATGGGAATCTTCAAAGTGGAAAAGAATTCCGGTGTGACAAAGCGACTGCTTGCCGCGAGCCTGCTGCTCTTGGGATCCTTGCCTTCAGGAACAACTCCCCAGATTCCTCCGGTCATCACCATCGGGAGTCCGGTTCCGTACGCAGCGCTCGTCACTCCCGGGATCGCACGAACACCGGTGAGCACTTCATCGTAGAACGCGACCCGTCGGGACACGCTGTCGTACTTGGGCTGCGGAAGATCAGTGCGCAGCGTGACAACATTCTGCACTTTGAATCCAGGATCCCTCTCCTGAATCCGAAGCAGCGCACGCATCAGAAGTCCGGCAGAGATCAGAAGGACAACCGACGCCATCACTTCGGCCACCACCAGTATCGATCGCGCTCGCTCCCGGCGACCGCCTCCGGCTCGCGCTCCATCGCGGAGTCCGCCGATGTCCACTGCGCCAGAAGATTTCCACGCTGGAAGAACGCCGAAGCCGATTCCAGTCAGGACCGTCAGCAATCCTGCGAACGCAACAATTCGCGGATCCACACTCGGCGACTGGGCGATTGGCAGCGTGTTCGGGACCAATCGCGTGAGGAGTGGCACAGACACGACTGCGATAAATACTCCGAGTGCGCCACCAAGTGCGGAAAGCACGAGGCTCTCTGTTATAGACTGACGAACAAGACGTTCTCTTCCGGCACCAAGTGCGGAACGAACGAGCAGCTCGCGGCGACGGGTAAGTGCGCGCGCAAGCAGCAGATTCGCGAGATTCGCGCAGGCAATGAGCAGAACGCATCCTGCCGCACCGCAAAGAGCTAGAAGAAGCATGCGCGACTGTCTGGAGAACTCATCGCGCAGCCGGTCGACCACAAAACCAGTTTCTCGAAGCTCATCCGGATACTGCTGGCGCAGACGCTCCGCATTCAGCTTCATCTCTGCCGCAGCCTGATCCCTTGTGACGTTCGGACGGAGTCTCGCGAGGACATACCAGTACGTGTTGGTGATGTCGTCGTCGTTGAGCTGATCCGGAGTCATCGGCGTCCAGAGCGAGATTTTGTTGTTCGGATAATGAAAGTCCTGCGGCATCACTCCGATCACGACACGCGGATTCCCATCGATCAGAAGTCGCTTGCCCACGATCGACTCGTCTCCGCCAAATCTGGATTGCCACAGCGAGTAGCTCAGGATGATCGTCGACGCATCCTGTTCATCACCTTTGCGGAACAACCGGCCGCGCGCAGGTTGAACTCCGAGTATCGGCAGAAGATTCGTGGTTACGAATGCGCCCTCGAGTCTCACTGGCTCACCGCTTCCGACAAGATTGACTGGACTCAGGAAATGCGCGCCCATCGATTCGAACGACCGCGTTGTTGCCTGCCAGTTCTTGTAAAGCGCCGGCGATACTTCGTTTCTGCCGTTTCCTCCTTGTCGATCACCCTCCCAGAGCTTCACGAGCCGGTCCGCATCTGCATACGGCAGCGGTCGAATCAGCACGAAATCAGCGACGGAAAACGCAGCGGTGTTCGCGCCGATGCCGAGCGCGGTGACAAGAATCGCGGTCGCTGCAAATCCTGGTGAGCGCGCAAGCGTTCGAAAGCTGAAGCGCAGGTCCTGGAGCAGGATGTCGAAGTGCGCTCCCGCTGCGTTCGCGATTACATCGCCGATGGTCTCGAGCCACACCCACATCCGTGCTGCAAATCCCTTCGCGTCGTGCAAACGCTCGCGAACGATTGAGCGCATCTCGCTGCCGTAGTCGGCGCGGAACGATGCGGGATACAGCAGGAGGAGTGCGCCGAGGAATCGCATCAGGCTTTGCTCAGCACCAGACCCTGTGCGCGCGCCATTCTTACCAGCGATGACATGCGCTGCGCTTCGGCGCGTGCGACAGATTCACCGAACGGAGTAATTCTATAGTAGCGGCGCCTTTCGTCGTCGAACTCTGGCGCGGGGCGATCGCGAGTCTCGCGAATCAAGCCCTGCTCCAGCATTCGCTGAATCGATCGATAGAGTGTACCGGCACTCAGCCGGAGCTCGCCGTTGGTTCGCTGCTCGATGTCCTGTATGACCGCATAGCCATGCCGGTCTTCTCGAGCTAACGCGATCAGGATGTGAAACGTGGCCGGTGGGAGCGGAAGCAAAGCTTCGACGCGCTGGTTTTCGTTTGCCATGACGGTACTATATCCACGGTGGATATATTGTCAATGGCTATAGTGTCGTCGGACGCCGGACGCCGGTCGCCGGCGACCCCCGTCCGGTGACTGGCGTCTGGTGACTGGCGTCCGGTGACTGGCGTCCGGTGACTGGCGACCTCAATCTGACTAAACGCTTACAAGTGAAGCCTTGTATTCTTTATTGGCCTGCTGAATTTTCAGCATTAAGTAAATGGTCATGAAACTTTCAAACGATTTAGCCCGATAGTCTGTCCATAGGTGAGGTCCTCCTCATGCCACTCTTCCGGAACGTCGTATGATCGCAGCCGCTCTTTCCGTCGCCGGACTCGCGTTCAATCTCCAGGTTGTCGCACAGAATCCATCGCAGCGAGTCGATGGAACTACTCCAGCAACAGCTTCGGTTCCTGCTCCAACAGATACGAGCGCGCACGCTGTTCGTGCATCGTCGCCGCCGTCGATCGATGGAAAGGAAGACGATCAGGTCTGGCGTGAAGCGCCGACCATCAAGGCATTCAGGGAATGGCGGCCGACAGAAGACAAAGCTCCCCGCTTCCCCACCGAAGCGAAAATCGCTTACGACGCGTCGAACCTGTACGTATTCGTTCGCGCGATCGATCCGCACCCGGACAGCATCATCAAGCTTCTCGAGCGGCGTGACTCGTTCACCGCCTCAGACATGATCTGGGTGTTCGTCGATTCATATCACGATCGGCGAACCGGCTACGAGTTCGGCGTCAACGCAGCGGGCGTCAAGATGGACCAGGCGATTTACGACGACGGCAACGAAGACCAGGCGTGGGACGCAGTGTGGGACGTTGCAACGCGCATCGATTCCACCGGATGGACGGCGGAATTCAAGCTTCCGCTCTCGCAGATGCGCTACACTCGAGAGCAGAAACACACTTTCGGCATAATGATCGACCGGGGCGTTTACCGTTACAGCGAGCGCTATATCTGGCCGCTTCTAAGACAATCCAAGCCGGGTTTCGTGTCACAGTTCGGCTCGCTTCACGGAATCGACAATGTCGAGGCTCCACGCAAGCTCGAGGCGACTCCGTATGTCGTCGCGAAGAGTGCGTCGCGGACTATCAGGAACGCATATGACCAGAAACAGAGCATCGAGCTCGGCGGCGATCTCAAGTATCGGATCATTCCAAACCTTACGCTCGACGCTACTATCAACCCCGACTTTGGTCAGGTCGAATCCGATCCATCTGTACTCAACCTGAGCGCATACGAATCGTTCTTTGACGAGCGCCGTCCATTCTTCGTTGCCGGTCGCGGACTTTTCCGGTTCGACGTGAATTGCAACGCAATCAACTGCAACGGTGAAGGACTGTACTACTCGAGACGAATTGGACGCACTCCGCAACTTGCCGGTGCGTATGGCAACAACGATCCGCAGGATCCCGTCACGATCCTCGGCGCAGGCAAGCTCCTCGGCAGATTCTCCAAAGGTTTGACTATTGGCGTGCTCGAGGCAGTTACGCAGGAGGCTTCGCTGCGCGATACGACATATGAGCCGAGGACGAACTTCGGTGTGGTGCGGGCCACGCAGGATTTTAGAGGAGGCTCGAGCGCCATCGGCGGAATTTTCACCGCCGTAAATCGAAACATGGATCAGTTCTCGTCACCATTCCTTGCAAGGAGCGCGTATGCCGGCGCGATAGATTTCAGGCACCGCTTCTTCAAGAACGGCTACGAGGTTGCCGGCTCGCTCGATAAGACGCATGTCGAAGGGACTGAGGCGATGATTCTCGCGCTGCAAAGAAACAGCGTGCACCAGTACCAGCGACCCGATGCCGATCTTCCACTGGATCCAACGCGAACCGCGCTGAATGGCGACGCCGAAGAGCTGAGGCTCAGCAAGATTGCGGGTCAGCATATCAACTTCGAGACCTCCTACCAGCGCCGATCACCAGGTTTCGAGAGCAACGACCTGGGCTTCCTGCGACGGGCTGATCAGCAGAACTGGAGCACGTGGGTTGGATACTCCGATCGCAAGCAGCGCTACTTCTACAACCGGTTCAACTGGAACAACAACTGGTGGCAGTACTGGACCACCGATGGACTTCCTCTCGAGGCGGCGTACAACACCAACGTCCACGTGACGTTCAAGAACAATTGGGGATGGCACCAGGGTGGCACGATCGGCCAGCTTGGCAAGACGTATGACGATCGTACCGCGCGCGGCGGTCCCGCAGTTCGTCAGAATTCATACATCGCGCCATGGCTCTTCATAGTAGCGGATGACAGAAAGCCGTTCGTGCCCAACCTGTCGATGAATTACTTCCGGGCCGACGGCGGAAGAACTCATTCAATTAATGTTGGACCCGGCGTCGACTTCAAAGCGTTCAAGCAATTCAGCGCGTCGCTTTCAACGAGCTGGTCGCACAACATCTCCGATAATCAGTGGTTCGGAAACTTCCAGGACGCGGGCGTAACGCACTACACGTTCGCGCATCTGGATCAGACCACCACAGCAGTGACGCTGCGCTTCAACTTCACGTTCTCGCCGGGGATGTCGCTCCAGACGTACGCGCAGCCGTTCGTGTCGAAGGGAACGTACAGTCATGTACGTCAACTTTCGTCGAACCCGCGAGCATCCGATTACGATGACCGATACGCTCCGTACCTCAATCCGTCAGTGACGGACAATCCAGGTGGATTCAACTTCAAGGCATTGCAGTCGAACGTCGTGTATCGCTGGGAGTACATGCCTGGCTCGACGCTGTTCCTTGTGTGGAACCATGGTCGCCAGGGCTTCGAGTCGACCGAAGGAAATCAGAAATTCAGTGGAGACGTGCGCGATCTGTTCAGGCTGCACCCCGCGAATACATTCCTCGTGAAGATGTCCTACTGGCTGAACAGGTAGAGGCTATCGACAAGAGACAGCAGAAACCCAGAGAGTTGAAGAGTAGGAAGTTTTCAGTACTGGGTACTCAGTACTGAGTGACTGAAAACTTCTTACTCTTCAACTCACTGGGTTTGGTGGTTTCCGTGTCAAACCGAGCAGATCTCTACTGCTTGCCGAAGCGACGTCAATGGATCCCGGGTCGGCACGAATTCATGAGCGAGGTAACCTCTGAATCCGGTATCAGCGATCGCCTTAGCGACAGCATTCCAGTTCAGCTCCTGACTCCCATCCAGCTCATGCCTGCCCGGCACTCCTCCAGTATGAAAGTGCCCAATGAAAGCAATGTTGTCGCGAATGGTTCGAGTTACATCGCCTTCCATGATCTGCATGTGGTAGATGTCGTACAGCAGCTTCACTCGCGGTGAGCCGACGTTCTTCATCACCTCGACACCGAACGCAGTGTGATCGCCCTGATAATCCTTGTGATCTACCTTGCTGTTCAGCAGCTCCACACAGATTGTCACTCCATGTTTCTCAGCCACAGGAGCGATTTTCCTGAGTCCCTCACTGCAATTCCTGATTCCGTCAGCGTCACTCAGACCGTTGCGATTGCCAAACATCGCAATGACGTTCGGAACGCCTTTCTCAGCCGCAAGTGGAATAGTTTGCTCGAGCTCGCTGATGAGCATCGCATGACTCGCTCGATTGTTGAACCCGTTGCTGAGAAAATCTTTTCTCTCTGTTGGATATCCCATCGAGGAGACGAGACCGTGCTTGCGAACTTCATCCCACTCGGTCGGCTGAAGCAAGTCGATCGCCACGATCCCCATCGTCTTGCATGCATCGCAAAACTGCGGAAGCGGAATAGACGAGTACGGCCAGCGCGACACTGACTGCTTGAGACGTCCCTTGCTCGCCGGTGGCGACGCGCACGCGACTGAAAAATCCCCGAGCAGCGCCGCACCTGCCGCGGCTGCCGCTCCAGCGATCATCGAACGCCGGTTGACCATGTTAGAAAGTCAGCGTCGACAGATAGTCATAGCTCGTCTTTGCGCTCTCGAGCGGCACCGGCGGATTGTCGTGCTCGACGAAGAAATGCCTTATGCCCGCTTTGTCCCTCTCGGCAAAGATCTGCGCCCAGTTGATCGTTCCCTTTCCGACATCGACCATCTTCTTCGAAGCGTCCATGTCCTTCACATGAACCAGCTCGATACGGCCTGGATAGCGCGAGAAATACGTTAAGGGACTTTGCCCCGCGTTTGTGATCCAGAAAAGATCCATCTCCAGCTTGACGAGATTCGGATCAGTGCGCTCGAGAAGAAGATCGTAAGGAACCTGACCTTCCATCGGCTTGAACTCGAAGTCGTGATTGTGGTAGCCGAGCTTCACGCCTGACTTTCGCGCAATCTCTCCCGCCGAATTGAAGAGGTCTGCATGCCGGCGATAGTCATCGAGTGATTTGCGCTGATCATCGTTCAGATACGCGACGATCAGGTACTCATGTCCCATCACCTTTGCGTCGTCGATCGTCTTCTGCCAGTTATCCGTCAACATCGTCAGCGGGCCATGTGCAGAGGGTGCGGTGATGTTGAGCCGATTGAGAATGGCGCGCACATCAGACGGAGAGTGGTTGAAGTATCCCGCAAACTCCACCTCCTTGTATCCAATGCCTGCGATCTTCGAGAGTGTTCCCTCGAAGTCCTTCTCCATGTCATTGCGTACTGTGTAGAGCTGGATCCCGATCCGATCGATTTTTCTCGCCCCCGATGCTCCGCTCATTGTCTTTGGAGAACAGCCCAGCGCAACTCCTGCAGTGCCCGCACCCAGCACTTTGACGAACGTCCGGCGATCGATTGAAGTCATGGAAGCACTCGTATTTTGATGTTGCGGTACTCCACGTGATCACCGTGATCCTGGAGTCCGATGTGTCCTTCAGGTGCAGTTCCAAAAATCGGATACTCGTGGAACTTTGCTTTTGCAACGCGTGCTTTCCAGTCTGCACTGCCCAGCTCGTACTCGAAAAGCTTTACGCCGTTGAGCCAGTGCTCCACATGATTCCCGTTAACCAGGATTCGTGCGTGATTCCATTCACCCGCAGGATGCACGACCCCGCGTGGGGCCTCGTACAAATCATAGTTCGCACCGGCTGAAGTGATCTGCAGCTTTCCATTCTCGTGGCCGGCGTCGTCGAGCACCTGCATCTCCGGAGCGGCCTTCCATATAGTATCGGCCTCCTCCGTCGCGCGATAAAAAATTCCGCTGTTCCCTTTTGACGCCACTTTCCAGTCGAGTGTCAGATCGAAGTTCTTGAACTTGTCCTGCGTGATGATGTCGCCGGCAGCGCTGTCTGCACGCACAAGCGATCCGTCGATGACTTTCCAGCCATTGGAGATCCCGGTCTGACGGAAGTTGCGCCAGCCTGTTGTTGTTTTGCCATCGAACAACAGGCGCCATCCGTCTGCCTGTTCACTTGGCGAAAGGGTATTGGTAGTCACGGTACTACTCGCAGAATTATTGGACGTCGCGCACGCGATCAGGCTTACAACAAGTCCGGCAGCAGTAATCAAAGTTCGATTCATCGGCTAAGCCTGCTTCACACTTTGAGGGTTTTTTCGGCAAGCGCAGTGCCTTCTATGCGCGCCCGGATTTTTGCGAACGCCGTGTCACGCGATGTCGAGGTGTCGTCGCCGAATGGAGAGAAGCCGCAGTCGTCTGTGGTTCCGAGCTGAGCCAGCGGAATGTATTTCGCCGCCTCGAGAACTCGATCGCGAACTTCTTCGGCCGATTCTACGTTCGGATTTATCGGATCGATTACGCCAACAAAGATTCTTTGATCTTCCTTTGCATTTTCTTTGATGACCTTTAATACGGCCGAACGATCTTTCTC
>JBKPNY010000208.1:0-5162 GCA_046732835.1 Gemmatimonadota bacterium
GTCGTGCAGCCGGGAACATCGTCGACAGTGGTTGTCGATCTTCCCGAAGTGTACATCCGCCCGGGCGAATACCCGTTGTATCTCCACGTGAGCGAAGCGCTTCAGTCGCCGCGTGACTATGATGTGCTCGATGACCTCACGCCGCCTCTGGTGATTGTCCCCGGCACGCGCATCATGCACGACAACTTCGATCCATCACGACCACTCGGCGTTTTTTCTCTGCCTTCCCGCATCATCCTCGAGGAGCCGGAAGCCGGATTCGCGCGAGAAGAGCCGCGCCCCGAAATGAAGCGTCCGCAAATCGTCCGCTAAGTTGTGTCCTTTCCAATACCTAATACCGCGTTTCGTGGTTTCCCGTAATACATGACCCATTTACCAACCGTCTCAATAGTTGTCGCCGTTCGGAATCAGGAGAAGTACATCGGCCGGTGTATCCGGTCGATACTGAACCAGACGTATTCGCGAATCGATTACGAAGTGATCGTCGTGAATGACGCGAGCACGGACCAGACGAAGTTTGCGCTCGAGCTTTTTGAGAACGAGATCAAGCTGATCAACAACGAGACGCGAAAAGGACTTCCTGGATCTCTCAACGTTGGAATCCGCTCCGCGCGCGGGCGATTTGTAGTGCGCATCGACGGCGACGATTACGTGCACACGGAGTACATCAACATCCTCAGCATGCATCTCGCCCTCAATCCTTGGATGGATGCCGTTGCGTGCGATTACAACCTCGTCAGCAACAACGACGAAGTGATCGAGCGAATGAACTGCGAGGAGAAGCCGATTGGCTGCGGCATCATGTTCCGCATCGATCAGCTCGTCGAGCTCGGACTATATGACGAGCAGTTCCTCTTGCACGAGGACAAGGATCTCCGAATTCGTTTTCTGGAGAAGCACCGCATTCACCGCGTTGCATTGCCTTTGTATCGATATCGGCGCCATGATGAAAACATGACGAACGATCACGAGCAGATGAACGGCTACCTCGATCAGCTGTCAGCGAAACATGGAGTCGAAAAGGTGAATGGGCATTCATGAAGCTGAAACGGAGGGAAACCCATGGAACACGGACACTCACGGGTGCTACACGGACTAACTACGGGCAAAAACTCGTTCATTGGTATTGAACAACCCCAGGAACATTATGGTGTTGCGTTCGTCCGTGAGTGTCCGTGTTCCATGGGTTCCGTAGTTCTGTCCCGATTGTACTAATAGCCTCGTCGATGACCAAACCTTCCATTAGACTCGGCTCACGGCTGATAGGCGACGACTCGCTACCCTACGTGATCGCGGAAATTGGAGTCAATCACGAAGGCTCGCTCGATCTCGCGAAGAAGCTGATCGATCTGGCGAAGGCAGGTGGAGCCGACGCAGCAAAATTTCAGACATACAAGGCCGACACTTTGGCGTCGAAGCATTCTCCAGCTTACTGGGATCTCTCGAAGGAACCGACGACGTCGCAGCACAAGCTCTTCCAGAAGTACGACTCATTCGGTCCTCCGGAATACCGTGCTCTCGCAAAGCATTGTGAAGATGTCGAAATCGATTTCGTTTCGACTCCATTCGACAAGTCTGCAGTGGAGCTGCTCGATCCATTGATGCCGTTCTTCAAGATTGCATCGGCAGATCTCACGAATACTCCTCTGCTTCGACAGGTCGGCGGGACAGGGAAGCCTGTCGTGCTTTCTACCGGGGCGTCGAACGCTGCAGAAGTTCGAGAAGCAGTCAACACGTTGAAGAGCTCAGGCTGCGAAGAGCTGTCGCTGCTGCATTGTGTGCTCAACTATCCAACGGCAGACGAAAACGCTCATCTCGGAATGATCACCGGCCTTCGCCGCGATTATCCGGACGTTGTGATTGGATATTCCGATCACACTGTTCCCGATGCGTCGATGACGGCGTTGACCGCGTCATACCTCCTCGGCGCACGAGTGATCGAGAAGCATTTCACGCACGACAAGTCTCTCCCGGGCAACGATCACTATCACGCGATGGACTCCGCTGATCTCCGCGTTTTCATCGAGAATGTCCGCCGCCTCGACATGATGATTGGATCTGATGAGTCGAAGGAGCCAATCGAGACGGAAGAGATCTCGCGTCTCAATGCTCGTCGATCGATTGTGCTCGATGCGGATGTTCGTAAGGGAGAGGCCCTCACCGAGTCGATGCTCACCTATAAGCGCCCCGGTACCGGCGTCTCGCCTGTTCATTGGGATGCGGTGATCGGTCGGCGCGTGGCTCGTGATCTTGAGCGGGATCACGTTCTTCAGTGGGAGGACCTCGTTTAAGGGCGCGATGCTTTTCCCGTCCCTCAGTCTTTCCGGTATTTTTGACCCATGTCAAAAAGACCTGTCGTTGCGATAATTCAGGCTCGAATGGGATCCGAAAGACTCCCGGGAAAAGTCCTGAAAGACATCGAAGGCCAGACGATGCTCGAACGGGTCGTAAAACGTGTTCAGCTTGCGAAAAGCATCGATAGAGTCGTCGTCGCAACTACAGATCAAAAAGCTGATGACAAGGTCGCCGAGCTGGCGGGCAGGCTGGGTGTGCACGTCACGAGAGGCAGTGAAGAGGACGTGCTCGATCGATTTCAGCTCGCAGCAAAGGAGACCAGAGCGGCAACTATCGTAAGGGTTTCAGCCGACTCTCCGTTCGTCGACCCCGAAGTGACTGACATGATAGTCGACGCTTATCTTGCGGCGGATGTCGATTATGCGAGCAATAAGCTCGAACCTTCGTTTCCCCTGGGGCTCGATGTTGAAGCCTTTTCTCGTGACGCGCTCGACAGTGTCGCGAAGCACGCGACCAAACCGTACGAGCGAGCGCACGTCACGCTTGGCATCTACTCGGCGCCTGGGCAATTCAAGCTGCTTCCGGTAACCACCACCCCGAATCGTCACGATTGGCGGTGGACTGTCGATACTGAAGAAGATCTGCGATTCGCACGTGAGGTTTATTCGCGGCTTCACGGATCGAATGATTTTTCCTGGCGCGACGTAGTCGATTTGCTTGAAAGAGACCGTGCGCTCGCGGAGATCAACGCTCACCTTCGACCAAAGGACGTCACCGCCGGGTGATTCGCACGCCGAAAGTTGTCGCGATAATCGAAGCGAGGTACAGCTCGACAAGGCTTCCGGGCAAGGTGTTGATGCCCATACTCGATCAGCCAATGCTCGTCCGGATCTTTCAACGGCTGAAGCTTGCTCGAACAATTGACGACATCGTTGTCGCCACTACGGATTCAAAAGCTGACAACGCCGTTGCCGAGGCGATGAATTATATGGGAGCCCATATATTTCGCGGCAGTGAGAACGATGTCCTCGACAGGGTGGTGAAAGCTGCGGAGGCGGCCAGCGCCGACATTATCGTCGAGATCACGGGCGACTGTCCGCTGATCGATCCCGGCCTTGTCGATAAGGTCGTCGCTGATTTTCTCGTTGGAGGCGCCGACTTCGTAAGCAACATTCTTCCGCACACGACTCCCCGCGGAACCGATGTCAGAGTTTTTCGCGCAAGGGATCTCGCGGAGATCAACACTACATCGACCGATCCCGCTGATCACGAGCATGTGTCGCTGCACTTCTGGGAGCATCTCGACAGGTACGTCTGTCGAAACGTCGAGATGGATCTGCCTGATGTTGTCGCCGAGATTCGCCTGACGGTGGACACAGCAGAAGATCTCGAGCTGGTGCGCGCCATTTACGCAGGACTCTATCAGAAAAATCCAGCCTTCAGTCTTGTTGATGTTCTCGATTTTCTGAACGCCAATCCGCACCTGCTCGACCTGAATCGGCATATCGAGCAGAAGTCTGCGAGATGACCTACTCCGCGGCGTTGATCGGTTGCGGCAAAATCGGCAGCCTCTTTGCTGACGATCCGCTGATGAAAGGCGATGTGTTCTCTCACGCCGAGGCTTACACAGTGTGCCCGGGCACGGAGCTTGTTGCGGTTGTCGACATTGACAAGGAAGCGCGGGAAAATTGTGCCTACCGGTGGAATGTACCGCAGCGTTTCTCGAGCGTCGCCGAGCTTCTGGAAGAGGAAAGTGCGGAGATTGTAAGTGTCGCAACTCCGACTGGAACTCACTATCCAGTGCTCGTTCAGCTTTTGTTCAGCGACAACAGGCCGCGTGCGATTCTTACTGAGAAGCCCCTCGCATCGACTCTTCTTCAGGCGGAGCGTGTTGTTAAGCTCGCGAAGGAGGTGGGTGTTCTGCTTGTCGTAATGCACATGCGGCGTTACGCGAAGAACATGCGGAATCTTCGTGATTTTATTCGCGGCGGCGGGATTGGGGAAATACGCAACGTGAGCGGGTGGCTGACAAAGGGAACTGTTCACAACGGCACGCACTGGTTCGATCTGCTGCGCTACCTTGTTGGTGAAGTGGAATGGGTTCACGGCATCGATTCTCTGCACGAAGGCGGAGATGACCCGACGCTCGATGTTGCCATGGGGCTGGCGAACGGAGGACTCGCAACGATGCGTTCTGCAGAGCACGCGAACTTCACGATCTGCGAGATGGACATAATGGGAACCAGGGGACGAGCACAGATCGTCGATTCTTCTTACCGGGTAGATATCTCGACCGCAGTTCCAAGCCCGCGGTACACCGGCTATGTGGAGCTTGTCCCATCCTCAGTCGATATGGGAGACCGTAAAAACGTGATGCTTCATGCCGTGGAGGATATCGTCCACTGCCTCAACACGGGAGACTCCCCGCAGTCCACGGGCGATGACGGGATTGCCGCGCTCCGCATTGCGCTCGCTGCGCGCGAGTCAGCAAAAACCGGCGAAGTAGTAAATATCTCCGATCGCAGCTGGAGACCACGCGCAGGGTGAGTGTCCTCGCGATCAACGGCGGGCGGCCGGTGAGATCAAAGCCGTTCCCGCGATACAACACCATCGGCGAAGAAGAGAAGCGCGCTGTGATGAGTGTGCTCGACACCGGCGTTCTCTCCGGTTTCCTTGGCACATGGTCGCCGGCATTCTATGGCGGCACCAAAGTCCTCGAGCTCGAGAGCGACTGGAAAGCGCACTTCGGGGTGAAGCACGCAATTACAGTGAACTCCGCGACGTCTGGATTGTATGCTGCAGCTGGCGCAGCCGGAGTTGGTCCAGGTGACGAGGTAATCGTCTCGCCGTATACGATGACCGCTTCT
>JBKPNY010000209.1:0-4951 GCA_046732835.1 Gemmatimonadota bacterium
AAAGACCGCGGCGCGGTAATCGTGGATCCTGCAAACATTGCAACGATGGGCAAGTATGATGATACGGAATTCGAGGTGCTGCTTTACGAGTTCAAGGCCGACCTCAATTCCTACCTCGCATCGCTCGGACAGAATGCGAAAGTGAAAACTTTGAAGGACATCATTGCATTCAATGAGCGTGACAAGGCTAGAGAGATGCCATGGTTTGGTCAGGAGATCATGCTTATGGCTGAAAAGAAGGGATCACTCAAGTCGAGCAAGTATCTCGCTGCACTCGCAAAGAATCATCGCCTGTCGAGGACTGAAGGAATCGACGCGACGATGTCAAAGCATCGTCTCGATGCGATTGTCTGTGCTACGGGTAATCCCGCCTGGCCGACTGATTTGATCAACGGCGATCACTTCACTGGCGGCAGCTCGACTCCTGCAGCCGTTGCAGGCTATCCGCACATCACTGTCCCTGCAGGCTTTGCGACAGGATTGCCTGTCGGGATCTCTTTCTTTGGCCGAGCCTGGTCAGAGCCTAAGCTGATTTCTCTCGCCTATGCTTTCGAGCAGGCTTCGAGGCATCGCCGGCCGCCTCGATTCCAGCCTACTCTCGGCTAGCGGATATTGAAGACTTTGACACGGAGCCACGGAGTGGCCTCCGTGTCAAAGTCTTCAATAGCAGCATCGGATCAAAAATGGAAATAAGGACAATCCAGCCGTTTCTCGAGTATTGGAAAAGCGTCAGAGCAAGGACGAAGAGAGTCGCGGCAGCAATTCCGGAAGACAAACTCGATTGGACTTACAAAGAAGGAAAATTCACGTTCTCAGACATCATCCGGCACTTAGCGACAATCGAGCGCTACATGTACGCCGAGACCGTGCAGGGGAAGCCGAGCATATATCCCGGCTATGATAGAAGTCTCCAGAAGGATGGAGAATCTCCGAGCGACTTGATGGACCGGCTCGATGCCGAATCGATCGAAATCTTCTCCAGGCTGACTGACGAAGATCTCACGAAAAAGTGCATGACTCCCGCAGGCACCAGCATCACCACATGGAAATGGCTCCGAGCCATGGTGGAACACGAAGCACACCATCGCGGACAGATCTACATACTGCTCTCGATGCTCGGAATCTCTACACCCCCTCTGTACGGCCTTACGGAGGAAGAAGTTCGAGCCAGGTCACGGACTGGAACGAATCCCGCATAGGATAGTCCCGGACTTCTATTGGAGGATCCGGGACATATGAATCGCACTATCAGAACAATACTCGGCGCCGGGATCGCATTCGGCGCATTTGCATCTCCGGTTCTCGCTCAGGGTAAATCGCACAAGGAAGCGAAAACGGTAAAGACGGTGCAGAAGAGTAACGGCAAAGTGACAAAGACTTACCGCAAGGGATCGACGACGTATCGCCGGACCACCACATATCGCTCGCGCGCACTGTGCGAGGACGGGACGGTGGTCTTCCGTTCATCGAATACGTGCGCGGGTCATGGCGGACTTGCCTCGCGACAGGGGACGTACTCGACAACCAGATACCCGTCGGCATCGGCTCGCGCACGAGCTCGTGCGAGCACGAACTCGGCAGTCGTGAGAGGAATCGGAGCGAACAGCATTCGCACCAATGCGATCGCTCGATGCAATGATGGAACGTACTGGCATGCGACAACACGCAGGAATGCGTGCTATCTGCATGGTGGGGTAGCTCGCTGGTACTAGCCCTTTCTTCCTACAGCTCGACTCGTGAAGTCGGAGAGCACCAGAGTTCCGCTCATTCCGGCACGTGAGTCGAGCTGAGCGGACCAGTCTTCGGTTCCATCCCAGAAAACTTTTTTCAGCTGAGCCATCGCTTCGGGATTGCTCGATGCGAGAGTCTGTATTCGTTTCTCCAGCGCCGCATCGAGTGCGGCGACATCGTCATGAAGCTCTGCATACAATCCCTGGCGGTGTCCCCATTCCGCATCGCGCCAGTCTGCATCGACCGCCATCGCGCTGAACGCAGCAAGTCCGATTTTTTTCTGGATCGGAAGTCCGACTATGAATGGACCAAGTCCGACCGCGAGCTCGCTCAATCTGAGTGATGCACCTTTGGCGGCGACGACGAAGTCGGACGCGCTGACAATTCCCACTCCGCCGCCAACAACCTTTCCGTGCACTCGCGTCAGAACGAATTTCGGTGCACGAATCATCGCGATGATGAGATTCACGAATCCCATGAAGAACTTCTTCCCGCTCTCAGCGTCTTGAATCGCCTGAAGCTCGGCGAATGATGCGCCGGCGCAAAAAGGACCGTCGCCGTCGCTGCGCAGAACAATCAACCTCGCATCGGGATTCTTCCCTGCATCAGTGACTGCCGCCGCCAGCTCGGCGAGAAGTTTTCCCGGAAGAGAATTGCTCTTGGGATGAAAGAACGTGATTGTCGCGACGCCATTCTGAACATCGGAGCGCACATAACCGTCAACCAGATCCTGCTCGGAAGTCATTTCTGTTTCTTGAGTGGAAAGATTGAATATCGGCTGCCGGGCACAGGAGTCCAACCTTCGATCGGGGCCGGTGGAGAAGTCCAGGAAGCCACAATGACTTTCGCTCCTGCCATTCCCATCCAGCGGTTGATGTCGTCGCGCGCACCCTCCGATGACGACCAGTAAGCCGGAGCTTCGGCGAGCGGTACCTGAGTTACAATCTGCACTCGTGCGAGTCGCGCCCAGTAAATGTCGGATTCGTCGCCAAGCAGACCAATCCGGTCGCCTTTTTTCAATCCAGTCCTGCGAAGCGCCGCCGCTACCTCACCCTGAATGTCGCGCGCATTGAGCCCGCGATCGGGCCTCGAAGAAAAACTCTGGTCGATAGCGTAAGTGATAACCGATATCGCCGAGATGATTCCAATGAGATGAATGACACGTCTTCCAGGCTTTAGATAGCGCTCATTCAGTGTAACGCCCGTGAGAAACGAAATGCTGCCAAGCGCGATCCAGAATCCAATCAGTCTCGCCTCGGAATGCAGCAGAGAATACGCGGCGAGCACCGCCAGTGAAATCGAAGCAAGAAGCCTGTTGCGGACTGGTATTCCCCAGTCACGACACAGGACAACGAAGATGAGGGGAATCACGATCTTGAGCGCAATCCCAGCATCGGATTTCAGATTGCGAATGAACGCTTCCATCTGCCTCGAGTAGTCGAATCTGATTGGCTCCCCAGGCAGCCACCGGGCAGGGTCGTCCCACAACGGATATGTCTGGTTTGCCTTATCGGTGGGGAAAGACACAGTTAAAGGTGCCGTCGCGAGCTCGTAAGCACCGTCAAACTTGGACACTCCATTCACCTTGAGCGCATAGACAACTTTCGCGCTGCTTCCGAAATCCAGGTGCCCTGCTCTGCTCGATAGCGCCAACAGCTGCGGCGATATCACAATCACGAACATTACAGCGCTGTACAAAATCTTCCGATTAGTAATGAGCAGTGCCAGCAACAGCACAATCGACACGCTCAGCATGAATGACTTTGTGAGAGCTGCCAGACCAAGCAGCGCACCGAGCAGAACGAATGTAAAGGTTGTTGCTCGTTTCGATTGAATGCGCACGACTTGAGCAGCTGCGACAAAGCCGATCGCGGCCAGCAGCATGTCAGGCGTGACGCTCCTTACTGTTATCAGAACGAGGGCGCACCACAGAAACACCATGTATGCGGCAAGCCGGCCGGGTCCCGACCTCACATCGAGCGCAACATTTTCGGCTTGACCAGATTCGCGGATCTCAGCGAGAAATACGTTGAATGCTGCGAGAGCGAGAAGGAACAACCACCCATTGATGACGTGTACAACTATTGGCTCCGATGGTGACCATCGCAGTGACGACGGAATCAGCGTCGCCAGAATCAGCGGGTAGAATGGGCTCCAGTGCGGGTTGGCAATGGTGTCCCAGTCGCTGGATTTGAAGCCGTCGCTCAGATCCAGATAGCTGATTCCGTCAGGGTTTACGAAATAGCGCCCTGCCCACACGAGTACGATTGTGAGCATGAGAGATGCAACCCAGATCTCGCGAGTACGCGGCCATCGCATCGCAAAAAGGTGCATGATACGTTTAGACTATGGAAACCCCGCAGATCGAAATGAGCGAAGAGGCCCTTAACGCTGCCTTCGAGGCCCGAATCGAGGCCGGCGAGACGATCGAGCCCAAGGACTGGATGCCCGAGCGGTATCGGACGCAGCTGATTCGCATGATGTCACAGCATGCGCATTCCGAAATCGTCGGCATGCTGCCCGAGGGAAACTGGATTACGCGAGCCCCGTCGTTGAAGCGGAAGATGGTCCTTCTGGCAAAGGTTCAGGACGAAGCGGGGCACGGACTCTACATCTACTGCGGCACCGAAACTCTGGGTATCGATCGCGCCGAGCTTGTCGATCAGCTTCTCACAGGAAAGGCGAAGTACTCGAGCATCTTCAATTACCCGACACTGACGTGGGCTGACATTGGAGTGATCGGCTGGTTCGTCGATGGAGCAGCAATCGTAAACCAGACAGTCCTCGCGAAAGCGTCGTACGGTCCGTACGCGCGCGCGATGATCCGCATCTGCAAGGAAGAAAACTTTCACAAGAAACAGGGCTACGAGATTGTGGCAACGCTTGCGAAGGGAACGCCCGAGCAGAAAGCGATGGTGCAGGATGCAGTGAACCGCTGGTGGTGGCCGTCGGTCATGATGCTTGGTCCATCTGACACGAATTCGCCAAACACTGCTGAGCTGATCCGGTGGAGAGTGAAGCGAAAAACCAACGACGAGCTGCGCCAGCGCTTCATCGATCTCACCGTTCCACAAGCTGATGCTGTTGGACTCACACTTCCCGATCCCGATCTGAAATTCAATCCTGACAAACAGGGTTACGACTTCGGCGAGGTTGACTGGGATGAGTTCTGGCAGGTCGTGAAAGGCAACGGACCGTGCAATCGCGAGCGAATCCAGGC
>JBKPNY010000210.1:0-4896 GCA_046732835.1 Gemmatimonadota bacterium
GTTGTCATCGTTGCGACGAAGCAACCTTTGATGCGGCTCGTGCCTGCGGAGTGTATGAAGGCGCTTTGCGCGCTTGTGTCTTGAAGTTGAAACGCGAACCGCACGTTTGTCAAAAACTGAAAGACGAACTGATCAAAACGCAACGCCGCGCGCCGTTGAATCTGGCCACGCGAATAATCCCGGTACCGCTACACGCCAGTCGCGAACAAGAACGTGGTTTCAATCAAGCGGCGTTGCTGGGTGAAGTTATTGCGCGCGCCGCATCTTTGCCGTTGGATTGTGTGAGCCTGGTTCGAAGTAAAGGCTGTGAGCGCCATCGCGCCGGCATGGATGCGAAAGGTCGCACGGACACTGTCGCCGGTGCATTTCATGTCGCGTATCCCGGTCTGGTCGCGGGCGAAAGCATCCTGCTGGTGGACGACGTGTTTACGACCGGCGCAACCGTATCGGCGTGTGCGCAAGCTTTGCGGACCGCTGGCGCGCGCGAAGTTTTCGTGCTTACCGCCGTTTCACGATTCGTATAGTTCGTAAACGCGCGAACTAAGCTGGGGACCTTTTCGTAGTCTTTGCGGGAACACCGCGCATGACTTTTATTGAACGCTCACTTCAGGGCGCCGTCTGCGCCGGGGCAGTAGCCGACAGTCATGCAGGGCTACGGTGCCACTCAACCTGATTGCGAGTCGCGTAGGATCCACGAGAGAGTTGATCCCGGCGTAGCCCTCCATAGCTGTCGCGCTACTGCCCCCGGCGTGGGAGGGCGCGGAGTGTTGAAATATGACTTGTGTTAAATGCGGTGCGCTGGCTCCAGCTAACCAAAAATTCTGTCGCTCGTGTGGCGCAAGCCTGGAACTCACCACGCAACCGCTTTCTCCAGCTAGTTCTTTGTTGGAAACAAAAACGACTCGTTACGAAGGTGACAGACAAAGCGGGAACGGCTACTTGATGGTGGGCATGATTCTCTTGTTCCTCGGCGCGGCGATTGGTGTTGTCGGCAAAAAACTTTTATATCAGGACGTCATAACAGTTGTCGGCGTACTCATTGCGTTGCTCGGAATGTTTCTGACTGTCTTCCCATATCTGGCGCCGCCGCGCCGCAAATCCTTGCGCGAGGTCGAGCCGCCGACGGACAGCTTCGCGCGATCCGCATCCCCGAAGTCTTTACCGGAGGGTGCTGAATACATACCGAGCATCACCGAACGCACAACTAATCTGCTAAGCACGCCCACAGAAACACGATCGGGTTCGCCTAAAGAAATCGAAAATCAGAAAACCCTGGAATCCAATAACCGATATGAAAATCCTGTATCCGCCGATTGAACCGTATGACCGCGGTCGCTTACGCGTCTCGCCGATTCACGAGCTCTATTACGAACAATGTGGCAACCCGAATGGAAAGCCGGTGGTTTTCCTGCACGGCGGACCAGGTGGCGGAATTTCGGCGGACTACCGCCGGTATTTCGATCCGGCCGTCTATCGCATTGTGCTTTTCGATCAGCGAGGGTCGGGGCAGAGCACTCCGCATGCAAGCATCGAAGAAAATACGACCTGGGATTTGGTAGCAGACATTGAGCGCCTGCGTGAGCATTTCGGCATTCCGAAGTGGCAGGTGTTCGGCGGTTCGTGGGGAAGCACGCTGGCGTTGGCTTATGCTGAAACGCATCCCGGACGCGTTAGTGAGCTGGTGTTGCGCGGGATTTTCCTATGCCGGCCGAAGGAAATTGCCTGGTTTTATCAGGAAGGCGCGAGCGCGATTTTCCCCGACGTTTGGGAAGAATATCTAAACGTCATTCCGGTCGACGAACGAGCTGACATGGTGAGCGCTTACCACCGGCGACTGACCGGCGGCGACGAGGCTGTGCGTTTACAGGCAGCGCGAGCGTGGAGCATCTGGGAAGGGAGCACCTCGAAGTTGTTTTTCGATCCGGCGATGATCGAGAAGTTTGCCGATCCGGAGTTTGCTGTCGCCTTCGCGCGCATCGAGTGTCACTACTTTATGAACAACGCTTTCTTCTCAACCGACAATTACCTGATCGAAAATGCCGGCAACATCCGCACGATCCCGAGCGTGATCGTCCAGGGACGTTACGACGTGGTGTGCCCGATCATGAGTGCCTGGGAACTGCGTCGCGCCTGGCCGGAAGCACAGTTGAAGATTATTCCGGACGCCGGCCATTCCATCAGTGAACCCGGGATTATCGATGCGCTCGTCAGCGCCACCGACGATTTTGGCCGCTCGCAACCGCAAACGGCGGGCGGCTAACGAGGCCCATTCAACATCCAAGGTTCAGCAGCTTCTGCTTGTCACTGGCTCAAAGGCTCGCGTAATATCGCCCTGTATGACCGGTCGTGTCCTAGTTCTGAACGCTTCGTTCGAGCCCATCAACGTGTGCAATGAAAGGCGCGCGGTGGTGATGATCTTCAAGGGCGTAGCACGCGTTGAAGAGCATAACGGGCACATGCTGCACTCGGCGAGACTAACGATCCACGCACCTTCCGTGATCCGTTTGACGGAGTACATCCATATTCCCTTTGAGCGGCGCTCGCTCTCACGGAAGAACATCCTGCTGCGTGATCATTCGACCTGCCAGTATTGCGGACGCCAGTATGCGCCGTCAGAATTGACACTCGATCACGTATTGCCGCGTTCACGCGGTGGTGAGTCTTCGTGGGATAATCTGGTGGCGTGTTGTAAGAAATGTAATCACCGCAAAGGCAATCGCACGCCGGAAGAATCGAACATGCACCTGCTGCGGCGTCCCCGCGGTTTCTCGCTACATGTAAATCGCCAGATTATGCGTTATCTTGGTCGCGCAGATGTCACGTGGCGGAAGTATCTGTTTTACGAATCCGATAATGGTAGCAACAGTTGAGGCTGTTGCCTGCGAGTCATTAGAAAGAGGAAATCAATGAACGAAATCACCTTGGCCATCGGAGGTCTCGGAACCCCTGAATTGCTCGTCATCGCCGTGGTCATTTTCCTGTTGTTCGGCGCGACCCGTTTGCCGCAACTCGCTAAATCGCTGGGGCAAAGTAAACGAGCTTTCAAAGAGGGATTGGACGAGGCAGACCGCGACGCCGCGAAAGAAGCAAAAGAGAAGCAGGCCTAGGTTAGTGACGGTGCGACTTTTTGCCCGTCACGATTGTCGCCTTTACCGTCAAGGCGAATGCGCCGCCATGACTGTCCTCGTTGATTAGGCGTCCAATTTCCGCCTCCACTTCTCCGCGCGATTCTTCGGGCAGCGTTTCCAGCCAAGCCGGCAAGAGAAAATCCGCTATCAGAGGTTCCTGCAAAAACTTCTCAGCCGATTCGTAGTCAAATTCTTCGATCGTCGTTGCGCTGGCGACGTCTTCAAGCCCGGCGCGTTCGGCTATTTCTTCCAGTGCCGTGACTGACGGTAACACCGAGATGAGACCCTCAACGTCTGACTCGTGATCGATCAGGCCGCGGTTGTGCAACGCTTCCCAGTAAATCGAAAAGAATTCTCCGAAGCTTGAATAACTTGGTAGCGCCACCGCCACGGTGCCGCCAGGCGCAGCGACTCTAACCAGCTCCGCAAACATTTCCGGAACGCGTTCGCTGTGCACCAGCGAACCGTCGCCGATCACGAGCGCAAACTCGTCGTCATTGAGTGTCAGGTTATCAGCCGTCTCCCTGCGAAATTCGCTGCTCTGATTACTGGCCGTTTTCGCTTTCACGCGCGCGAGTTCAAGACTCTCTTCGTTCTCGTCAGTACAAACGAAACTGAGGCCGGCCGTGCCCCTTTCCATTAACGCGAGCGCATGACCGCCTGTGTTCGACCCGACGTACAGAACGCGGCCCTGCTTCGGAAGCTTGACGTGATTGTCGATCAACTCGGCAAACCGCTCGCCCCAATCAGTCGCGACAAAAAGCTCGTGGATAAAGGCTAATTCCTTTTTAGTCTTGAGTGTCATTCTTCTGTTCTAAACGCAAAATTTTCCATATCTCATTTGTCATTTTTCAATAGCGGATTCAATTTGGAAGTGCAACAGATCGTTGTTTGACGTTCGCTGAATGAAAAATGAGAAATGAAAAATGAGATATGGAAAATGAATCAGTCCTCGTCAAAATATTTCCGGCCCTTCAACGCGTCGGGCAAACATTGCATTTCTTCCTTCGCTTTGGGATCGCTGTGCACATAGCGATAGCCCTCGCCGTAGCCAACCTGTTTCATCAGTGGTGTAACGGCGTTTCGCAAATGAAGTGGCACCGGTTCCCGAGCCGTTTCGGCGGCGTCGGCGACGGCGGCGTGATAGGCATTCTTGACGGCGTTTGATTTCGGCGCGCGGGCCAGATAAATCGTAGCCTGCGAAAGTGGAAACAAACCTTCAGGCAGTCCGATCAGTTTGACGATGTCGGCCGCTGCCGCTGCTTGAACCATCGCCTGCGGATCGGCGAGGCCGATATCTTCTGACGCCAGAATGCAAAGCCGGCGCGCAATGAAAATTGGGTCGGCGCCGCCTTCAATCAGGCGTGCGAGCCAGTAGAGTGAAGCGTCGACGTCTGAATTGCGCAACGACTTAATCAACGCCGAAGCGAGGTTGTAATGGTCCTCGCCGCCTTTGTCGTAGGCGTAATGCGCGCGGCCGAGTGCTTCGATCATCGTGTCGTTGGAAATCTGGCGCTCGCCGTTCTTGTCGGGTGCCGTGGATTCAACTGCCGCTTCAAGCGCGGCGAGTGCCACGCGCGCATCGCCCCCGGACGAACTGGCTACGCGCTCAAGTGTTTCATCAGAGATGACAGGTTTCAGTTTCGCCAGTCCCTTTTCGTCGTCGGCTATTGCTCGTTCGAGAATCATTTTGACTTCAGGCGGCGCGAGGGGTTTGAGCACGAGCACGCGTGAACGAGACAGCAAGGCCGCGTTAACTTCGAACGAA
>JBKPNY010000211.1:0-1402 GCA_046732835.1 Gemmatimonadota bacterium
TAGATCAGCAACGCAATGCCCGCGGTGGTTCCAATCAAATGCAGCCAGCGCGTCGCCGGCCGGCTGTGTTCCGAAACATAGAAGGGCCAGAACTCCGTAAATGATTTAAAACGCGGATTTTCGCGGATGAACGCGGATTTATTTTTCATCTGCGTTCATTCGCTTGAATCCGCGTTTAAATTCTCTTCGACGTGCTCGACGCGGCTCATACCGATCAGCGACGTCGTGATTCCCGGCGTGGAACGTACAAACTCGAGCGCCTGTTGCGGCGGAATACGTCCCTGCAAGAGTGACGCACTCGTTACCACAGCGACACCGAGCCGCTGCGCCTCGTCAATGACAGTCATCGCCTCGGGCATCCTGACGTTGAAGGGCAGTTGTATGAAATGAAACCCGTGCTCGTTGCCGCCAACCTCACGCGCCAGCTCAACCATGCGCGCGAGCGAATGATGCTGGCCCGAATTCGGCGGCATCCGAAATCCATTCCACGTCGCGACACCATAATGCGCCAGCTTGCCCTGCTTGCGATTATCCTCGAGACGTTCAAATGCTCGCTTCAACCGCGCGTAAAACTCCTGCTCCGAGACGTGCTGCAACTGCGACTCCGGGTTATGAATGTAATAAACATCGACACACTCGATACCCATATTTCGCAACGACTGATCGAGCTGGCTTTGAAGATAAGACGGCGTCATGCAATGACCGCCCCCGACGATGTCTTCGAAGGAAGCAATACCCGGCTTCACAAAAGTCTCATTCACATACTGGGCCACGCTTCGCGGCGGTGCGCCGTCGAACGGCAGGTAACCGCCTTTCGTGCAGATCACGAGCTCTTCGTGCGCGATGCCGTGCTCGTTCTCAAGGATCTTCAGTGCCTCGCCGATCGAGCGTTCGCTTCGTTGAAAACGGTAGTTAGCGGCGGTGTCGATAACGTTGACGCCGAGTTGCACTGCGCGAACAACAGAGTGCACGTAGGCGAGATCGGTGGCTTCGTCCGGGTTGCCGAGGTAAGTGCCGATGCCGATCGAGGAAAGTACGAGGCCGTGTTGCTCGCGGAAGTGACTTGGCGCGAGGCGATCGGCGAAGCGTTCGCGATAACGGACAGTGCCTTCAGGTGTAGCGCATTTACTTGGCATAGCGACCGATGTTACCACGGCCTCGTAGCGCACAGTACCGAGCGCGCTAGCGCCGGGTCAAAGATCCAACGTCGCGTGACGGGAGCGTTTGACCCGGCGCTACCGCGCTCGGTTCTGTGCGGTGGCTGGATATGTTAGTTTGTGACCACAATGTCATTACGAACGCAGTCTTCGCTTGACGTCAACGAAGACGACCTCCGGCAGATTTCATCCGAGTCGACGAAACTCGTCTTCGAGTACCTGACAACCATCTCCGAGCGTCCGGT
>JBKPNY010000212.1:0-28361 GCA_046732835.1 Gemmatimonadota bacterium
TTCATTGTCGAATGGAGACGCGCAGTACGATCACAACATGATCGCTCGACGAGCACGCGACCTTCCATTCTTCAGATAGCAATCGGTTTTATCACCGACTTCTTCGATACTCTTGGCATTGGATCATTTGCGACGACGGCAACTGCATTCAAGGCACTTCATGTAGTGGGCGATGAGCGAATCGTTGGAACGATGATCATAGGTCACTCGCTGCCGGTGGTCGCGCAGGCGTTCGTCTTCCTCGTAGCCGTTCCTGTTGATCCGCGAGTACTCGCGATTCTGACTGTTGCCTCGGTGCTCGGAGCTTGGTTTGGCGCCGGGATCGCATGCAGGCTTCCGCGCGGGCCAATTCAAATCGGGATTGGAATCGGGCTCTTCGCTGCAGCGCTTTTCATGCTGCTGTCACAACTTGGAATGTTCCCGGCGGGTGGAACCGCGTTGACGCTGCCGACAGGAATGCTGGTGATTGCGATCGTCATCAACTTCATACTCGGCATAACGCTGATGCTTGGCATTGGGCATTATGCTCCGTCGCTGATTTTCTTCAGTCTATTGGGACTGGATCCGCGCGCTGTATTCCCAATTATGATGAGCTCGGGAGCATTGATGGCGATGGCAGGCGGACTGCGCTTCATGAAAGCGGGCTGCTTTGACAAGCGCGCGGCTCTGGGACTTACACTCGGAGGAGTTCCCGGTGCGCTCGTCGCCGGACTTATTGTCCGCTCACTGCCGCTCGGAGTACTGCGATGGATGGTGATCATCGTAGTACTCTACGCAGCGGCAATGATGATTAAATCCGCACTGGCTCAGCGACGCACTCGCGTCGTCCAGCCGGTTTAGGGAGCGCTGCCTCCGGCCGGACGGGGACGAGGAAGTGCTGTTGGCGGCAGGATGTTATTGAGCCGCATGTAGTTCGCGATCTGGCTGTAATGATCAGCCATATCGAGCGCGTGACCGAGCACCATCGTCGCGCGGGATACCTGACGCGAGTTCGCGCCGAACTTGAGCTCTACCTGTTCGCCAAGCTTCGTGTCATCGAGCTGATTGAACGCGGTCTCACAGAATGCGAATGACGCCTTCAGCTTCTCGACCAGCTTAGCCTTCGGCCATTTTGCCTTCACCGAGTCTGCTGTTGCCGAGTCGGCCGCGTCGACAGTTGCCTTCTGCGATCCAAAGCCGTTGCAGAAGAGATAGTTGTCGCTCGCGAGATGCTGTGCGATGTACCCAATCGACAACTGCGCGGGAGTTGGCTTGTAGCCGAACTTCGATTCCGGAATCGAATCGAATGCCTGAGCGAGATTGCGCTGCAGCGACATGGTTCGTCCACGGAATGCAGTCGTGACTGGATTTGCGGGCGGACCTGCGGGGGGCGCAGCGGGAGGCGTTTGTGCCTCGAGCGTCACGGGCAGAGCGAGTGCGAGAATCGCTGTGTGAAGGATCTTCATGGTGTCCTCTGGACGCGATGAGAGTGGATGCGTGATACTGGCTCAAGGACCTGGTTTGCGCAATAATCCGAGACTTTCATTTGAGCACGATTGGCGCAGTCCACTTGAATGTCCCCCATTCCATCACGAGCGATCCGTGCTTTGAATCTGACGGAACGAATGAGATCGTGAACTCTTCCACGGGCGTTGTCACTGTTTCCGTTTTGATCGGAGCCTTGCCGAGGTTGAGTGCGTCGTTGTAGGCGGTCCCCCATTGACCGGTTTCCTTGTTGACGATCAGCTCTACGCCGTTGGTGTGAGGGACAGTCCAGAGGGTGTACATGCCTGCAGGCACATTGAGCCCTGCGATCGTGATCGGTGCTGACGTAGAGAACTGAGTCGCAGCGTTTGCGCCTGTTCTCCAAACGCGATCGTACCCAATGACGTCGCCGAGCAGCACACGTCCGCGCAGGAGCGGGCGACCATAGTCGACGGCGAATGTTGTGTTTCCGATTTTTCCGCGCGCAGTATCTCGCACGCTCAAGCTTTTGAATCCGCCGCTCGCAGTTTCGGTCGCAGTGAACTTGTCGCCGATTGATTTTACATCGGGTGGTGCGCTGAGCCGCTCGACATTCACCTTGTACGTAGTCCGCGCCCCGGAATAACTGACGAGATGATTTGCGGAATCGAGAGTTGCTTCGCCGATTCCCGAAAGCCAGTCGTGCCGTATCTCCGCTTTATGATCCGGCTTTGGCATCACGAATCCGCGGTGCAGCGGAAAGTTGTCGAACTCGCGATCGATGTAGAACTGGCGCAGCCTGACCGTATCACCGGGACCGAGCTTGTTTGCGGCGGCATTCTTGAGGGCAGCGGCAAAATACAAATCGTAAAGGCTGTACATCTGAGGCAGATGCGCCATCGCGATTGCATTACCTGCCGCAAACTTTTTTTCGACGGTTCCGGTCTTGTCCTTCTTTGAAACGCGAACGGTACCATTCTCCACATCCGCTGCGACATGGCGATCGCGCTGTTCGGCTGGCTCACTGGGAGTGTGAATGTCCATCACGAGCTTACGGATCGAGCCATCGCTTGCGAGATCGATCTCGGTGTGTCTCTGTCTTACGCGCGGAAAGCGATCGACCTCATCACTTACGAGGTGATTTCCCCGCCGAGTAACGCTTTCCACTGACACCGTGTCGCGACCAAGCCGAGCGATGAATCCGTAGCGCTCTTCAGGTTGATTCGAGCTGCACGCTGAGATTGCGACGACGAGGATAATCCGCTTCATGTGTGAACGCGTTGAGTGAGCGATCAATCTCGTTCCCGCCGCCGCCGCTCCGCCAGCATCCTGACAGAACTCTCACAATGTCTCGGTTCAGCAGCTACTGAGGGCCGGTAAAACGATTATGCGGATCTATATGATCAGGTACGGGACGGCGGGCAGTTTACCGCCGAGGCGCCGAGGGTAGCCGAGACACCGAGGAAAAAACGGAATTCTTTTTTTTTGACTACGTAACTGCGTGTGATGTCGTTCCGCCTTAAACAAATATCACTTCCGCCTTTCCTCGGCGTCTCGGCCTCGGCGTCTCGGCGGTAAAACTACCCGCCGTCCCGTTTTTCCCGTACCTGATCATATGAATCCGAAGAATCGCTTTACCGGCCCTCAGTAGCGGCTTAACAAAAAACATATCTCGCGCTAAACCCGTATCGGTGACAAGATCAAGCGGTGCGAAAGACAGTCCTCGTATACGGATTACTCGGCGGAGTACTCGTCGCCGTTCTCAAGCTGATCGAGTACCGGTTTCTCGTTGTTGAACATTCACTCGAGATCTACGGCGGACTGGTCGCCGCCCTCTTTGCGGCACTTGGCATTTGGCTCGGCCTCAAGCTTACGCGGACAAAAGAAATTGTTGTTGTGCGCGACGCCCAGCCGTTTGTCGTCGACCCGGCGAGGGTGGAGTCGATGGGAATAACGCCGCGCGAATACGAGATTCTAACGCTCATTGGAGAGGGCTTAAGCAACCGCGAGATCGCCCAGCGGCTCTTTGTGAGTGAGAATACCGTGAAGACGCACTCCAGCAGGCTGTTCGAAAAGCTCAATGCGAAACGTCGGACTCAGGCGGTTCAGATTGCGAAACAGTCGGGATTGCTCGCCTGAAAGGATGATTTTTCGCTGAAAACGCGAAAATCACCCGAAAGTGTGATGTGAAAACGGGGACTGGCGCCGTAGGATGTCGCCGACTTCAACCAACTCCCAATGAAAAAAACAGTTCTGACGTTCGGCCTCATTGCAGGCGCCATCATGTCGATCCTGATGTCCATCTCGCTTCAGTTCCATGACCAGATTGGATTCGACAAGGCCCTGGTGGTCGGTTACACCATCATGGTCGCAGCATTTCTTCTGATCTACTTCGGCATTCGATCATACAGGGACAATATTGGCAGCGGCAGGATCAGCTTTGGCAGGGCGTTCGCGATCGGGATGCTGATCACTTGTGTCGCAGGCGTGATCTATACGGCGACATGGGAAGTGATGTACTTCAACTTCATTCCCGACTTCGACAAGGAATACATCGAGCATTCGGTCGAGCGCGCTCGAGCGAGCGGTAAGAGCGAGGCAGAAGTTGCTCAGGTACGTGCCGAGCAGGAAAAGAATTTCGCGAATTACAAGAATCCGGTGGTCAACTCCGCATACACCTTTATCGAGCCGTTGCCAGTCGGCCTTATTGTCTCGCTGGTGTCGGCAGGAATACTCAGTCGCAAGCGGCGTCGTCCCGATGCTGTCCTGGCAACCTAGCGTCGACGGACAGGTTGCAGGGAAGCTCGAATCCGAACCGATGGTCATTGGGTGCAGTGCACACTTAATAGTTGTTGAACGAAAACGGTGAAATGAGCTCAATCAGACGATGTGTCCCAGAGGATCGTCCAAAAATCTTCGAAATTGTGAACGCGGCGGCGGAAGCTTATCGCGGTGCGATTCCCGCTGATTGCTGGCATGAGCCGTACATGCCGCGCGAGGAGCTCGATTGCGAGATCGATGCTGGCGTTGATTTCTGGGGATACGAAGAGAACGGCGAGCTGCTTGGCGTAATGGGGATTCAGTCGATCAAGGACGTCGACTTGATTCGTCACGCGTACGTTCTGCCTGGTACGCAGGGGAAGGGAATTGGAACTCAGTTACTCGCGCATCTCGAGACAACGACCGATCGGCCAATACTGATTGGGACGTGGAGAGACGCGGTGTGGGCAATTCGGTTTTACGAACGTCACGGGTATGAGCTCGTTCCCGAGGCTCAACGAGAAGCACTGCTCAGGAAATACTGGACACTCATTTCTGATCGGCAGATTGAAGTGTCGATCGTGCTGGCACAGCGGAAGGACTGATGTTCGCATTGCTGCTGCTGCTCGTGCTTTTCGGCTGCAGCCAGCGCCCTCTGCCGTTGAATCATGCGGCGCCGGCTGAGGGATTTGTGGATGCCGAGGCGGGAGTAAAGCTCCACTACCGAATCGTTGGTACACGCGGCGATACGATTGTCGTGCTTCACGGCGGTCCTGGATTCAGCATGGGCTACATCGCGCCTGATCTGGAGCCGCTGACGGCGCGACACGTACTTCTCTTTTACGACCAGCGCGGAACAGGAAGCTCCTCCCTGGTTTCCGATTCCACATCCCTGGACGCGAACCGGTTTGCAGACGATCTGGAAGCGATACGCACACGCTTCAGGATTGGCGAGCTCACTCTTTTCGCTCATTCGTGGGGAGCAGGAGTAGCGGCGCTCTACGCCTCAAAACATCCTGAGCACGTGGGTCGCCTCGTAATCGTCGACCCGATTTCCGTGAGGCGCATGTATCACGCGCGTGGTATGGAAATCATGAACACCCGTCGCGACAGTGTGATGCAGGCACGACTCCGCTCACTCGGCGCAGCGAGAGTTGCGAATCCCGGCGATGCCGCTGCCTGCCGCGCGTTTTTCAGGGTCTACTTCCTCGCGACGTTCGCAGATACGACTGCATTGTCGCGAACCCGCGGTGATTTCTGCGCAGGATCGCCGGATGCCCTCGCAAACAAGGTGAAGAGTGTCGATCTATACACGCTGTCTTCACTTGGCGATTGGGACTGGCGACCCGCTCTTAAACGGCTGAAGGCACGCACACTCGTGATTCGCGGAGCTCAGGATCACATTCCGCTCGAGAGTGCTCAGGAATGGGCGCAATCAATACCAGACGCGAAGCTGCTTGAATTTCCGGGAACCGGACATTTCCCGTACCTCGAAGCGCCAGATCGATTTTTCTCCGCTGTAGAGAATTTTCTCAGCGACGGCGAGCGTACCACTGTTCTGCAAATTGATTCGGGCGCGACGGCGACAATAGTTGCGCCTGAGAATCTCGATCGAGAGCAACGAGTCGACCTGATTCTCTACGCGCTCCCGAACGGAAACTCGACCGAGCAGACAATCGGCCGGAAGCTTACCGAGGGGATGGACTGGCACTTCGACATTCAGAACATCGGCGCGCAGACTCGCGCATTGCGCTCGAGAGGGTTGAATCAGGCCGTAGTTGCGTACCTCGAAGCTGAGAAGAAGAGCTGGCCGGAATGGAGACGCACGCAGGGTTACGATCGGGCGAACAAGCGCATTGTTCAGATCGTGAATCGCGTGCGGAGCTCGCTCGGTAATCCTGTCGTGACCCTGACGGGCCACAGCGGGGGCGGCTCGCTCATGTTCGGGCTAATCGAAGGCCAGGATACAATCCCGTCATGGATCGAACGGATTGCGTTCCTGGATGCAAACTACAACTTCGATTCAACGCAGCACGGGTCGAAGCTCATGAGCTGGCTTCGAAAAGATCGAAAGCACAAGCTGGTTGTTCTCGCTTATGACGACAGAAACATCATGCTCGACGGCAGGAAAGTCGTGTCGGATTCAGGCGGAACCTGGCGCGCATCCGAACGGATGATCAATTATCTGAAATCGAAAGTGAGCCTCGAGGCGGACTCGCTGGGTGAATTCAAACGTTATCACTCGCCGCAAATCGAGATTCTGCTTCATCCGAACCCGGAGAATCGTATTCTGCATACGGAGATGATTGGTGAGATGAACGGCTACATGCACGCACTGCTGGTCGGCCGTCCCGATTACGACCGCGGCGAATCACTTCTGAAGCGACAGCGTGCCTACACTCAATGGATCGAGCAGCAATGAAAGTTCTGATCGTCAATCAGTCGGAAGTCCGCCGGCTTCTTCCTATGAAGGAATGCATCGAACTGATGGCCGAAACGCTCGCGGCAGTTGAACGCGGTGAAGCGATACTGCCGTTGCGCCCCGTCTTAAGAATGCCGGAAAAAGAGGGCGCGCTTGGAATGATGCCCAGCTATCTCCGCAATATCGATGCAGTGGGACTCAAGGTCATCACAGTCTTCCACGGAAATCACGGAACGAAATACGATTCGCATCAGGGCGCTGTCCTGCTTTTCGAGACCAAACACGGGCAGCTGCTCTCGATCATGGACGCGAGCTCGATCACGGCTATTCGCACAGCAGCCGTGAGTGGCGTTGCAACGCGACTTCTTGCCCGCAAGGATGCGAGATCCGTCGCAATCCTGGGGAGCGGGGTGCAGGCAACGACGCACATGGCAGCCATGATGGAGTCGAAAGGAATCAGAAGTGCACGAGTGTGGAGTCGCAACGCTGATCACGCTCGACACTTTGCTGATAGGGAATCGAAGCGACACGGAATCCCTGTGAGTGCGGCGTCGACAGTCGAGGAAGCCGTGCGTAACATCGACATCATTTGCACAACGACAGGTGCGCGCGAGCCAATCCTCAAGGGCGAGTGGATTTCACCCGGCACTCACATCAATGCAGTTGGATCCAGCATCGCTGTCGCCCGGGAGCTCGACGCAGACGCGATGCGCAAATCCCGATTGTTTGTCGACCGTCGTGAATCGACTCTCAATGAAGGAGGGGACTTTCTGCTCGCAAAGCAGGAAGGCGCCATCGGTGATGACCACATCCTTGGAGAGATCGGCGAGCTTCTTCTCGGCAAAACTGAAGGGCGACGCAACGACCAGGACATCACGCTCTTCAAGTCCCTCGGCTTGTCCGTCGAAGATCTCGCTTCGGCGGACTACATCTACAAAAAGGCAAAAGAAGGCGGAGCGGGCACGTTGGTCGAGCTGGGTGGCGAGCGGGTTGACGACTAACCGCGTTTCACTGGACGACATTCGCGCCGCGCGGGAACGAATCGCCGGCTCGATTGTCCGAACGCCGCTCGTTCGGCTCAACGTCGACGAGAATGACATCTATCTCAAGCTGGAGAACCTGCAGCCGATTGGCTCATTCAAGCTGCGAGGTGCTGGAAACGCCATCGCGATGGCAAATCCTGATGATCTTGCCAGAGGTGTCTTCACTGCGAGCGCGGGCAACATGGCTCAGGGTGTTGCATGGCACGCCCGCCGCCTGGGCATCAAGTGCACAGTAATAGTTCCCGATCACGCGCCCGCAACGAAACTCGAAGCGATAACCCGACTCGGCGCGACATTTATCAAGGTCCCATTCGATGAGTGGTGGCAGGTTCTCGTCACGCGTCAGTTCGCGGGAGTGGACGGATTTTTCGTTCATTCCGTGAGTGACGCAGCGGTGATTGCTGGAAACGGGACGATAGGTCTCGAGATCCTCGAAGATCTTCCGGATGTCGACACGATTCTCGTTCCCTATGGCGGCGGTGGACTGAGCTCCGGCATCGCGACGGCAGTGAAAGCGCTCAAGCCGGACACTAAAGTGTTTGCCTGCGAAGTGGAAACGTCTGCTGCATTTGCCGCAGCCCTCGCCGCCGGTGAACCGACGAAGATCGAATACACACCAAGCTTCGTAGACGGGATTGGATCGGGGCGCGTGCTGGACGAAATGTGGCCGATGGTAAGCAGTATTCTGGATGGATCGATCGTTACGTCATTGAGCGAGGTGGCTGAAGCCGTCCGAATTCTCGCGGTTCGAAACCGCGTAGTAGCGGAAGGTGCAGGGGCGACCCCGGTTGCAGCCGCCCTTGCTGACCGAAAGAGGGGAGGCCGAGGGGGCAAGGTTGTGTGCGTGGTCTCCGGCGGTAACATTGATCTCGAGAAGCTTGCGATGATTTTCAGAAAGGAGGTTTAGGGTCTATGATGCGCCGCCTCGTTATTGCTGGACTTCTTGCCACCCTCGCTGCCTGCAAGTCCGAAACGTCAACCGGGCCTCAGGCGACAAGCGTGATCAACGTGCGAGTTCGCGATGACAGCGGAGCACCCGTTGATCGAACTCAAATCATCCTCACGATGTCGGCCACGCGGCTCGATTCTCACACGAGGAAGGATGGAACCGCTGACTTCAATGTTGGTGAGGCGGGAGTCTACATGGTTCGGGTGGTCCCGCGAGCAGGATATCTCGGTGAAGCTCAGCCGATCATCAAGACCGTGCGTGTCGATGCAAACACAACCGCAACGGTAGACTTCACATTGAATCGCGCCGGTAACGCCTTGCCGAATTTTCCGACCCCGGCAGGCCAGTAGACGGACAGGATGCGCAACCTTTGGGTTGCATGTTTTGCGGCACTGGCCTCGACCGCCAGTGCGCAGCAGCGCACGTACGCAAATCCGATCGACATCGACTACCGCTACAACTTCGAGCAGCATAACGAAGGAATCTCCTATCGATCGGGCGCCGATCCAGTCATCGTAATTCAGCGCGGCACGTACTACCTGTTCGAGACGATCGGGGACGGCTACTGGCAGTCACGAGACCTTGGCACGTGGAGGCACATCACTCCATCAAGGTGGCCCGTGAACGACATCGTTGCGCCATCGGTGCTCTCGGTGCGAGACACCATTTATCTCCTGCCGAGTACGACGACTCCGCTGCCGATTATGATGCTGACGCAGCCAGCGACTGGACGAGTCGAGTTTTACAATCGGCTTCTTCCATGGCTGCCGATGGCTCGTGCTTACGAGCCGTTCAATCAGTTTGCAAAACCGGATTCGGTGCAGCCCGGTCCGTGGGATCCGCAGATCTTCCACGATCCCGCAACTGAGCGATGGTTCATGTACTGGAATTCGTCTAACGTCTATCCGATAAACGTCATCGAGCTCGACAAAAACAGGCAGCTCGCATACAAGGGAAATCCGAAGTGGCTGTTCGGATTGGATCCGGAAAAACACGGATGGGAGCGCTTCGGTCAGGATCATCGCGGAACGATCAATCCCTTCATCGAAGGCGCGTACATGACGAAGCACAATGGACGCTACTACCTGCAGTACGGCGCGCCCGGAACGGAATACAATGTATATGCGACCGGCGTGTACACGTCGAACGATCCACTCGGCCCATTCACCTATGCGCCGTACAATCCTGTCGCCTACAAGCCCGGTGGATTTGTTCAGGGCGCAGGTCATGGAAACACGTTTCAGGATCTGCACGGAAACTTCTGGAGCACCGGAACTCCGTGGATCGGAGTGAACTGGAATTTCGAGCGTCGCATCGGAATGCATCCGGCAGGATTCGACAGCGACGGGCAGATGTACGTCGACACGCGGTTCGGCGACTTTCCTCACTGGCTTCCGACAAAAACCTGGAAGAAAAGCGACGAGCTTTTCACCGGATGGATGCTCCTCTCTTATAGAAAGAGTGTAAGCGCATCTTCGGCGAGAGACAGTTTTCCCGCTGATTACATCACCGATGAGAATCCAAGGACATACTGGGTCGCCCGACAGAACAAACCTGGTGAATCACTGACAATCGATCTTGGCCGGCCTTATCAGGTTAGAGCGGTGCAGGTGAATTACGCAGACTACAAATCGGGATTGTACGAAACTGATTCAACAGTGGTGACGCGGTTCCTCCTGAAGGCTTCGCCCGATGGAAAGCAGTGGAAAACTGTCGCGGATCTCTCACGTGAGAAGCGCGACAGGCCAAACGCATACGTCGAGCTTGCAACTCCGACTCGCGCTCGATTCATCCGCTACGATCACGTGTATGTCGCCGCAAAGAATCTCGCAGTCAGTGACATTCGGATTTTCGGGAACGGAACTGGCGACAATCCCCCAACGCCTTCGGGACTGTCAGCGAAACGCGATCGCGACGAGCGTAACGCCATGATCTCCTGGAACGCCGTCCCGGGAGTGGTGGGCTACAATCTTCGCTGGGGAATCTCGCCATCAAAGCTTTACCAGACCTATCAGCGCTTCAGGGATCAGGGAAACACTCTGGAGCTTCGCGCGCTCAACGTGGGACAGGCATATTGGGTGACAATAGAGAGCTTCGATGAGAACGGCGTTTCGAAGTTGAGCGCGGCAATCCCGATCAAATAAAAGGAGGACCAGCACGTGGACGAGAAATCACTCTTTACGAAATTCTGGATCAACGAGTCGAAAACGACTGCCAAAGTACTGGAAAGAATTCCAGAAAATTCGAGCTACAAGCCCGACCCGAATTCGCGCACCGCGCAGGACATCGCGTGGCAGATCGTGGCCGAAGAAAAGATGATCATGGAAGCGCTGGAAACCGGCAACGTCACGTGGGCTCCCGGCAAGATGCCCGCTTCGATGAAAGAGGTGACCGACATCTATGTGAAGCAGAGCGCAGATCTCGCAAAGCGATGGGAAGCGCTGCCGCAGGAGAAATGGGACAGCGAGCTGGACTTCTTTGGTCACCCAAGCCCCGGATCCGCGATGGCGTGGAGCTTTCTTTTCGACCTCGTACATCATCGCGGCCAGATCTCGACCTACCTTCGTCCGATGGGAGCCAAAGTTCCGCGGATTTATGGTCCAAGCTTTGATGAACCCTGACGCGAATGCTGAATTCTGAATGCTGACGAACGAAAATGGCTAACGGAAAGATTTGCTACATAGAGATGCCGGCGACGGACGTCAACGCGTCTGCGGACTTCTATTCGAAGGTTTTCGGGTGGGACATACGAAAGCGCGGGGATGGAGCGACAGCATTCGATGATGCCACCGGGCAGGTCAGCGGAACGTGGAGAACCGATCGGAAGGCGGCGAAAGATGTCTCAATGCTCGTCTACATTATGTGTGACAGCGTTGCAGACACGCTTGAAAAGGTTACTTCGAATGGAGGCGAGATAGTTCAACAGATCGGCGCTGACGCGCCCGAGATCACGGCGCGTTTTCGCGATCCGGGCGGCAACATAATCGGCTTATATCAGGAACCGGCATGAAGAGGGAAATCAATGGATAAGAAAGTCGGCCTTCTCGTTGGACGAGAGTGGTCTTTCCCACCCGCATTCATCGAGGAAGTGAACGGCCGAAAGGCTGGAGTTACCGCCGAGTATGTGTCGCTCGACATCACGCGAATGGGTGAGCCATGCGAGTACGACGTGATAATCGACCGCATCTCTCACGAAGTCGGATTTTACCGTGCCTACCTGAAGCATGCATCGCTGCTCGGCACAAAAGTCGTCAACAATCCATTCATGTGGTCAGCGGACGACAAGTTCTTCGATTCTTCGCTCGCAACAATGCTTGGAGTTGCAAGCCCAAAGACGGTTGTCCTTCCCAACAAGGATTACATCCCGGGCATTTCGCACTCCGAGAGCTTGAGAAACCTGAAATTCCCGGTCGACTGGAAAGGCGCAATCGAGTACGTGGGTCTTCCATGCGTTCTGAAGGACGCACATGGCGGCGGCTGGCGCGATGTCTACATCTGCGACACGCTCGAAGAAGTCTGGAAGCATTACAATGACAGCGGTCTGCTCACGATGGTGCTGCAGGAGTTCATCGAGTGGGACAAGTACATCCGCTGTCTCTGCCTGGGCCAGCAGGATGTGCTGCCGATGCAGTACGATCCCAGGCGGCGCATGTACATCGAAGACGAGAGCTACCTGTCGCCTTCCTTGAAGAAGCGGATCATCGACGACGCGCTGAAACTTGTGTGCGCGCTTGGTTACGACATGAACAGCGTCGAATTCGCTGTGCGCGGCGACGTGCCCTATGCGATCGACTTCATGAATCCCGCTCCCGACATGGACATAAATTCGCTCACTCAACCCTTCTTCGACTGGACAGTGAAGCACATGGCCGACATGGTGATCCGCATGGCAAGGGAGCCGAGGACTGCGCCGAATCACGCGAAGTTTGCAACGGTAGCTAAGTGACATCGGCGATCGAGCGGTACCACGACCTTCTGACGCCCGAGGTCGCGGCCGACTCGCACGAGTGGCTGCATCGGCGGCTGTCAGAGCGAGGTCTCGAGTTTGGCGGACGCATGCTCTGTTCGGTGCTGCGTCCGCGATTTTTGTCGCTCGATGAGTATCGCCTGTTGAGCGAGCGGTGCGCGCTCGTTTTATCCGCTCTCGAGAAGGCGCGTGAAGCGGCAATGGAAGACTCAACGCTCAGGCAGCAGTTCGGCCTGCTCGACTGGGAAGAAACCCTGATTCACGATGATCCGGGATTCCGGGAAGCAAGCCCGACATCGAGGCTCGATGCTTTCTTTGCGGAAGGCGCCGACGGATCGGGACTCAAGTTCACCGAATACAATGCGGAAACGCCGGCAGGTGCCGCATACGGAGATGCGCTCACTCGCGCTTTCCTGTCGTTACCGGCAATGGGAGAGTTCAGGCGCGAGTATAACGTTTACCCGCTGCCTGCTGCGGTGGGTGTAGAACATTCACTGCTTGATGCGTTTCGCCAGTGGAGCGGAACACGTGAGGCGCCGCGGATTGCGATCGTCGACTGGAACGATGTGCCCACTCGCAGCGAGTTCGTACTGTTTCAGGAATTCTTCAGGCAGAACGGATTCGAGTGCGTAATCGCAGATCCGCGTGAGATGGAATACAGGAATGGAAAGCTGTATTCCGGTGATTTCCATGTCACACTGATCTACAAGCGCGTTCTGATCGATGAGCTGATCGACGACTGCGGCATCGACAGCGATGTCGTGAGAGCCGTGAGAGAGAAAGCAGTCTGCATGGTGAATCCGTTTCGCTGCAAGCTGCTGCACAAAAAGGCGAGTCTTGCAGTGATTGGCGATGAGGAGAACGCGAAGCTGTTCACCGAGGAGGAGAAAAAAGCTGTTGCGATGCACGTTCCGTGGACACGAGTCGTGGCGGAGCGTCACACTGAGATCGATGGAAACAAAATCGATCTCATTCCATGGATTGCTGAAAATCGCGAGCGACTGGTTCTCAAGCCGAACGACGACTACGGCGGACGGGGAATTGTGCTCGGCTGGACTGTGACGGGAGACAAATGGCGCCAGGCAATCGGTGATGCGCTTCATAGTCGCTACATCGTTCAGGACAAAGTCGTGATTCCGGAAGAACCTTTCCCGTCGCTGATCGACGGAAAGCTCGACATTCACAATCGCTCACTCGACACGGCTCCATACGTCTCGAACGGGAAGTTTGTCGAAGGGTGTCTGACGCGAATTTCCACTGACGAGCTGCTGAACGTCACGGCAGGTGGTGGCTCGAATGTACCGACACTTCTCGTGGAGAAGAGATGAGGGCGTCACCACTCAAGGCTCCCTCGCTGACAGTGGGAATCGAGGAAGAGTATCAGATCATCGATCCACAAACGCGCGAGCTGCAAAGCGGGATCGACAAGATCATGAAGTCGGACCTGCCGCAGCTGAGGGATGTGAAGCCTGAGCTTCACCAGTGTCAGGTCGAAGTCGGTACCGCTGTGTGCAAGACAGTTCAGGAAGCGCGCGAGGAGCTGATCAAGCTGAGGGGTGCACTCATCGACACTGCAAAGTCACACGGGCTTTGCATCGCGGCTGCCGGAACTCATCCCATTTCATCGTGGCAGCAGCAGCACGTGAATCCGCTCGAGCGCTATCTGGGCGTGAAGGAAGAGCTGCAGGATCTTGCGGACCGACTACTGATTTTCGGAACGCACATTCACGTTGGAATTGAGGATCCGGAATTTCGCATCGATGTTCTGAATGCCGCTCGGTACGTACTGCCGCACATTCTCTGCCTTTCCACCAGCTCACCATTCTGGGCCGGTCGCAAGACAGGACTTCATTCATATAGAAGCATTGTCTTCAAGAATTTTCCGCGGAGCGGTGTGCCGCGAGTGTTCGCCAGCAATGCCGACTACCTGGATCTCGTCGACACTCTGGTAAGGACGAAGAGCATTCCGGATGCATCGAAGCTCTGGTGGGACGTAAGGCCGCACTACAAATACCCGACGATCGAATTCAGGAACTGCGATGTCTGCACGCGGGTCGACGAAGCAATCTGCGTCGCTGCGATTCTTCAGGCCGTTGTCGCCAAGATGTGGAAGCTCCGTCGCGACAATCTCGGCTTCAGGATTTACCGCTCGGAGCTGATCGAAGAGAATAAATGGCGGGCTGTCCGTTGGGGATTGAAGGGTAAGCTCATAGATTTCGGCAAGAAGCAGGAGCTCCCGGCTCCCGTGCTCATCAAAGAGCTCATCGAGTGGTTCCTCGGGGACGTAATGGACGAGCTCGGTACGCGAAAAGAAATCGAGTACGCGTACACAATCATGGAAAATGGATCGAGTGCCGACCGGCAGCTTGCGACTTTCAAGGAGACAGGCGATTTGAAATCTGTTGTAGATCAGATCATCACAGAAACGGCTGAGGGCGTAGCGTGATTGGCGCATCGCGTCCCGTCATCGGGATAACCACACAGACGCTCGAGGAAATTCCGGACGAGCTTCCACGCTGCTGGATCATGAGCCAGCGGTATGTGAAGACGCTCATAGCTTCCGGTGCAATTCCCTGGATTGTTCCACTGCTCGATGATCCGGACACTCTTCGAGCGATTTACGACCGGGTCGACGGCGTCTTTTTTCCGGGCGGAGTGGACATCGATCCTGACTCCTACAACGAAGAGCGCACCGATGCGTGCGGGCGTGTCGATCCTGATCGCGACAAGACCGAGCTCATGCTGGCGAAATGGGCAATGGAAGATCAGAAGCCGATACTTGCTGTCTGTCGTGGCGCGCAGCTCCTGAGTGTCGCTGCAGGCGGAACTCTCTATCAGGACATCGGCGCGGAATACCCGGATGCGATCAAGCATGACTACTTCCCGAAGAAGGGAATCCATACGCGACAGGATCTCGTGCATCCGGTGGATGTCGTTCCCAATACGCGCCTGAGCCGCTTGCTTGGATCGGGTTCCGTTCTGGTGAACAGCATGCATCATCAGGGAATCAAGAAGCTCGCGCCTTCGCTCGTGCCGAATGCATTTGCACCCGATGGACTGATCGAGGGAGTGGAAACCACTGACGAGAATTTTGTCGTCGGAGTTCAGTGGCATCCTGAGGATCTTGCTGATCTCGATCCGAACATGCGGCGCCTGTTCGATGCATTCATCGAAGCTGCATCGAATCATGCGAGGATCCCCGCTTGAAATTTGTAGACGACCGGCTGCCGCGTCGTCTCGACGGATGGAGAAGTCCAAGGCTCGGCATCGAGATGCCGATCGTGACTTACGGTACGCGTGGACGGCCCGTTCTTCTTTTCCCAACTGCAGCGGCAGACTATCTCGAGAACGAGAGGTTCTTTCTCGTAAAAGCTGTAGAGCCGGCAATCATGGCGGGGCGCATCCGGCTCTTCTCGATCGACAGCATCAACAGTCATGCATGGATGGATCGCTCGCTGCCAGTGCGCGAGCAGGCGCGCAGGCAGGCGCTTTACTCGGCGTATGTCGAAGAGGAAGTGGTTCCCTACATCCGCATGGCGGTGGGCAACCCGAGCGAGCGCATCGCTACTACAGGCGCGAGCTTCGGAGCATTCCATGCAGCGAATGCGTTTTTCCGCCGGCCGGATCTGTTCGACACGCTCATCGGGATGAGCGGCTTCTACGACTTGGAGCCTTCGTACCTCAAAGGCTATTCTGACGAGAATTGTTTCTTCAATAATCCCGCATGGTTCCTCCGCGGAATATCGGATGGGCCGCTGAACACTTTGAGGCATCACAGTCGCATCGTGATCGCAACGGGACAGGGCGCGTACGAAGCGCCGCAGGCGTCGCGCAATCTGTCGAACATCCTCAACCAAAAGCAGATTCCGCACCGACTCGATCTCTGGGGGCATGACGTGAATCACGACTGGCCCTGGTGGCGAAAGATGCTTCCGCATTTCATCGACGAGCTCGGTTACTGAGTAATGCCGAACGTTGTATTTGCCGCGCCGATTCTCTCGGAGAATGCGTCGCGCATGATAGAGGCGGCTGCGAGTCTCCCTGATGTTCGCCTCGCTGTCGTAACTCAGGATCCTGCCGAGAAGATGTGGCCGTCTCTCGCGAGTGCGGTGACGGCGCACTGGCAGGTCAACGACATACTCGACTCGGGTCAGCTCGCGTGGGCTGTCGATGAGCTGTCGAAAAGAATGGGCGGTATCGACAGGTTATTCGGGGCGTACGAGCAGCTGCAGGTTCCACTCGCTGAAGTTCGCGAGCAGCTCGGCATTGCGGGGATGAAGCCTGATGTCGCGAACCGGTTTCGCGACAAATCCGAGATGAAGGATGTGCTGCGCGCCAATGGACTGCCGTGCGCGCGTCATGCTCTTGCTGAGAGCGCGGATCAAGCGGTGGCGTTTGCGAAGAAGATCGGCTTTCCTGTTGTCGTGAAACCGCCCGCAGGCGCCGGATCGATAGCGACTTTCAAAGCGGACGATGAAGCGTCGCTGCGAGATGCTGTCTCGAAGGCTGCGCCAGGGCATGGTGATCCCGCGCTCATCGAGGAGTTCATCGTCGGCGACGAATATTCGCTCGAGACAATCTCGATCGATGGCAAGGCGGTGTGGCATTCACTCACGCACTATTATCCGAATCCGCTCGACGTTGTGCGCAACAAGTGGATTCAGTGGTGTGTGGTGTCTCCTCGCGAAGTCGATGATCCGACGTACGATGACATACGCGATGCAGGATCACGCGCATTAAAAGCGCTTGGCATGGAAACCGGCCTGACCCATATGGAATGGTTTCGCCGGCGGGATGGCTCGATCGCAATCTCCGAAGTCGCTGCCCGTCCTCCCGGCGCTCAGATCACCACACTCAATTCACGCGCACACGATATCGACTTCGTTCGCGCATGGACCGAAGTGATGATCTTCGGCAGGTTCGAAAAGCCGACAAGAAAGTATGCGGTGGGAATTGCATTCCTTCGCGGGCAGGGAACGGGACGCATCAAGGCCGTGCACGGACTGGACGTCGTTGCGCGCGAAATGGGAAAGCTTGTGGTCGATGTGAAGCTTCCCACCCCGGGCGCCATGCCTGCGTCCAGCTATGAAGGTGATGGATACATTATTCTTCGTGACCCGTCGACAGCCGTCGTGGAAAAGGCGTTGTCGCGATTGATATCGGTTGTTCGAGTAGAGCTCGCCTAAATATTGAATTGAGGAATCAAAGAATGAACGTCATGATGATTGCGCCGGGTTATCCGGACGAGATGCCTTTCTTTGTGCGCGGGCTCGCGCTTGAAGGGGCAAAGGTCATCGGCATCGGAGATCAACCCGAGCATGATGTCCCCCATCTCGCAGCGCGTCATCTCGCCGCTTATGTCCGCGTGCCGAGTTTGCAGGATGAAGACGAGTGCGTACGTGTCGTGCTGCAGTGGGCGAAGGGCAAGGACATCGAGCGCGTAATCTGTCTCTGGGAGCCCGGAGTTCTTCTCGCTGCTCGACTTCGCGAACAGCTTGGCATTCCCGGAATGTCGGTCGAGGAGACAGATGCGTTCCGCGATAAAGACCTGATGAAGGAGAAGGTCGGCAAGGCGGGCATTCGCGTGCCCAGACACAAGGCTGCAAAGAGTGCGCAGGGAGTGCGTGCTGCCATCAAGAAGATCGGATATCCAGTGATCATCAAGCCGATTGCCGGCGCAGGGTCGATGGATACCTATCGCGTTGACAACGCAGAACAGCTCAAGGATGTGATCAAGAAACTGGGGCATGTCGATCACGTGAATGTCGAAGAGTTCATCGACGGCGAAGAGTATACGTACGACACTATCTGCATCGACGGAAAGATCGTCTACGCGAACATCGGTTACTATCGTCCGCGTCCGCTCATTGCGAGAAGCGAAGAGTGGATCAGCCCGCAGACCTTGTGTCTGCGCGATCTCGACGCGCCTGAGCTGCAAGGCGGTCATGAGATGGGGCATGCTGTCATCGAGGCGCTCAAGTTCAAGACAGGCTTCACTCACATGGAGTGGTACAGAAAAGACAACGGTGAGATTGTTTTTGGAGAGATTGCTGCACGTCCCGCGGGCGCGCGCACCGTCGATCTCATGAACTTCGTTTCCGACATCGATCTTTTCCGCGGATATGCTGAGGCGGAAGTGAACGGACGCTTCTCGCAGATTGGACCGAGAAAGTACAACACCGTCAACATCTTCAAGCGCGCACAGGGTAAGGGACGCATTCAGCGCATCGATGGACTCGACAGCATTCTGCATCGCTTCCGTCCGCATGTCGTGAACGTCGATCTTCTTCCGATCGGAGCGCCGCGAAGGAACTGGGTCCAGACGCTGGTGTCTGATGGGTATGTGACGATTCGTCACCCCGATCTGCAGGCAGCAATGGATATCGCCGATGCAGTCGGTACCGACCTGAACATGTATGCGGGCTGAGTTTTGGGATCATTGAGCACGCTCCTGCGCCGTCGTCGCGCAGGGTCGCGGAACCCGTTTGGGACAATCGAAAAAATCGACGCGGTCTACAGCCCGCAGCTCGATAACGAGCGCGATCTGCTCGTGTCGCTTCCTGGTGGCTATGCAACCGGGCAGCGGCGTTTTCCCGTGATCTACATGCACGACGGGCAGAATCTTTTCGATCCCGCGACGAGCTTCTCCGGCTCGTGGAACGTCGACATCGCTATGGCAGAGGTCAGTCTCGACGGACTCGATGCGATCGTTGTTGGCATTCCGAACATGGGCCGAGAGCGTCTCGCCGAGTATTCGCCGTTCGAGCATCCGCGTCTTGGCGGGGGAAAGGGCGATCTCTATCTCGAGTTTCTCATCAACACCGTGAAGCCGCTCATCGATGAGAAGTATCTGACGATCCCCGATCGCGAGCACACCGGAATCGTTGGATCGTCAATGGGTGGACTGATCAGCCTGTATGCGTTCTTCCGTCATCCTGAAGTGTTTGGATTTGCCGGCGTGATGAGTCCATCGCTCTGGATCAACGAGAAGGACACTTTCGATTTCGTCGAGCATGCACCTTTCACCGGCGGCAAGCTGTACCTCGATGTTGGTGATCTCGAGGGAATGCGACATGTTCAGCAGGCTTTGAGGCTTCGCGATTTACTCGACGAGAAGGGCTATACGCTCGGCGAAGATCTGATGTGGGTCGAGGAAGAATTCGGAATGCATCACGAGTCTGCGTGGGCGCGGCGGTTCAAGGATGCGCTTCCCTTTCTGCTGCCGAATGCAGTCAATACGGCCGAATACGAAGTTCCGCAGATCCCGGAGACGCGTTCCAGCGAAGCGTAACTGCCTGGCCCTGAACGGTTCTCTCGAATCCTTTCTCTGATTTGGCGACTGTCTCTACCGTTGTTGTCGAGATTGTCGCATTGGGGTTTGGTTCCAGCGCTAATGGACGAGTGGACGAGATCTCGGTTGTGAAATCGACCTCACTGTTCCACTTCCATGAGATCGTGATTTCGCCGGTTTCGGTGAAGCGAAGCGCCTTCTCGATATTTCGGCCCCTGCAAACGATCTCGCTGTTGCCCACAACCTCGAAGGACTGATCGGCGCGAATGCTGTCAACAGTGATCGCCCGATCGTGATCGTCTATCGGTGGTGGCTCCTTGAGCATCATCGATTCTTCGAGATGATGGATGCTGGCGATTCCGCCATCGTCGTTTGATTCTTCGTGGCTTTCCTGCGCATAGTGATAAGCTTCGCGCCGGCGAGTGAGAACGTCGGCGTAATTGATTCCATCCTTGAAGATTGTGTACTCTACGATTGTGCCGCCGTCCTTTGGTGAGACGAGGGCAGAGAAGTGAGATGAATGCACCCATACTTCATCGTGACCGTCTCTGTCGAAGTCGAGGACTTCTGCAGTCAGCGGTTCATCCTTCCTCAGCTCCTGTTCCGCACGCGCGAGATTGAGCCAGACAGCTTCACGCAAATGCGGCAGGTACAGTCCGCCAAACACGCCGTGCCATGATGCATCGTTGCACTGAGCGTGGCCAAGTGCTCGACGCGCTTTCTCCGGTTCCCCACGGCGACGGCAAAGTGCGGACAGCTCTATCATCTTCTTGTTCGCGCGATTTGACTCAGGGTATTTGACCAGAAAGTTGCGCCAGTGTGCGCCGCGAATGAACGCTCCCTCCTGACCAGCGATTCTGTCTTCGCCGAGCTCGGCTTCGAGTGCCTGCATCTTCAATGCAGCAGAAGAGGGAAGAGACCAGCCTTCCATCTCGCGGTACGATGCAGTTGGCAGGTAGGCAAGACCGCCCGAAGGAACGTGCTCGAGCGCGTCGATTCCCGTGCTCAACGTCATGTCGCCGTCAGCGATCAGTTCTTCCATCGTATCGAGAAAACTCTTGAGCCACCCTTTGTCGTAAACCCATTCACGAGTTCCGGGCCAGCCGCCGAACTTTTCTCCGTCGTCCGCGAAAACCGAAACCCGATGTCCCTTTGCCTTGAGATCCTTCACGTAGTCTGCGATCTCGGTCGTCGGGCGGAACGGAATCAGGTAGCGAAGCCGCTCATCGATAGCGAGCACATCGACAGTTCTTCCATCGCTTTCCGTTCGCCACGGAACATGCAGCTGCTCCCGGTCGAATCCGCTCACCAGAAAGTGTCGGTCATCGACGAGGACATACCTGACTCCTGCTTTCGCGAGATCTGCTGCGAGCTCCGGTTCCCAGACGCGCTCGGTCAGCCAGAGTCCGCTCGCATTTACTCCAAAGCGAGATTGGATTGCATCACGCATCCAGACGATTTGCTCCACGCGATCTTCGCGCGGTAGTGCAGCGAGTATCGGCTCGTAGTATCCGGACAACAGCATCTCGATCTTCCCGGCAGAGGCGAGCTCGCCAACCATGTCGAGATAGGTGGAATGACTTTTCTCGAGCCACTCCACGAGAGGCCCGGACAAATGCATCACGATCGGGAAGAACTCTCTCTCCTTCAGCCGCTTCAGAAGAGGGAGATACACGTCGCGCGTATGCTCCTCGAACACGTGATCGAAATTGCCCACCGGCTGATGGACATGAACTCCAAACACGAAGCGGACTGCGGTCATTGCTTCATCACGTGAGTTGCCCAGATTTGACGACCTGTTCCTTCCTTCGGATCATTGCTCTTTGCATCGCCAATCCGCTCGAGCAACCCTTCTTCCAATCGTTCTGCATCACCAGAAAGCTCGATTGCAAACGCCGCGTACTTGAGAACCTGTATCGTCTCGATGCGAGCGAGATCATCGAAGAACCACGCGCACGATGTGAACATCTTTAAAGCCGCATCCTCCATCTCGAGAAGCTCGGCTGCGCGTTCGATGCGGCCTTCGTCATTGCGTCTTGAAATGCTGCCTGCAATGAACTCAAACGCCTTTGCGACCGATCCGCTGACAACTTCGCCGTACTGATCCCGGATAAGCCACGGATCAGTCATGAACAGCTCTTCACCGTCGCGCTCGAAGATTTGGTGAAGCTCCCCGGCGAGCCATTCGAGTCCCTCGCGAAGCGGAGCTCTCCACTCCTGGCTTGTATGCAGTTCCGGGGCAAGCGCACATCCGCAATTCGATCGCCATCGCTCGATTCCATGCGGGCAGCTCCACGAGCTCGGCGCAACGAGCACGGCGTTTTCCCGTGGCGGATTACGCGCAAGAAAGGACGCAAAGTTTTCGATTTGAACCTTTCCGCGCTCCTCGAGAACGCGGAATGCACGCGCAAGCGCCATCTCTCCGAAATGATGGTGATGACCAAACGTCTCACCATCCATTGCTGCGGCAGTGATCAGCTTCTCGTCGTCAGGATCGAGGTGACTGGCGAGCAGTGCGCCGTCGCGAATCAATCGGCCGAATGCGATGTCGGAGGACAGCTTGTCGTCATAGATGCAAAGTGCAATCTCTCTCTTCGACCCACCTTTGAATCTCAAGGGAAGACCCTGCTCCGAGATCTTTTCGACCTGATGCGGCGCGACAATCGTGAAGAGAATTCCCTGATCGGCCAGAACATCCAGTGTCTCTTCGTCGACTGCAGTTTCAGGAAGCCACATCCCTTCAGGCTCGCGCTTGAACCGGCGACGGAAATCATCGATTCCCCAACGCACTTCCGTCACCTTGTCGCGATAGGATGCGAGCGGAAGAATCGTGTGGTGATACGGCATCGCAATCGCATTTCCGTGCCCAAGTCTCTCCACACTCAGTCGGTCTGCTTCGAGTATCGATGCGTAGGTCGAAGGCGCGTTGGTCTCCATCCACTCGAAAAGTGTGGGGCCAACATCGAAGCTCATCTTTGCATACAGATTGTCGCGATGCTGGACCGCACCGTCTGGGCCGAGAACTCTCGCCTCTGCCATTGGCGCGTAGCATTCATTATCGATACGCTGATTCCAGTCGTGGAACGGCGCAGCGCTTGGCTCCGGGTCTACCTCTCCGGTCCAGGGATTTTCGCGAGGCGGCTGGTAGAAATGGCCATGCACTACAACTGATCGGCTCACCTGCTCAGGCACACCCTCAGCGAGTCGAGAATATTCGGGAAGATTGCATCGCGAACGTCGAGCTGCTCGGCGAGCTCTCTGGCGTTCGTGAGATCGCCTGCGGTGCCATCCAGTCCGCGCATCAGCCGCGCGCAATCTGAAATGTGAAGCTTGATGCGCGCTTCAGCGTAATCGGCAGCTTCGCCGGTCGTGATGATGAACTGCCAGTCGGACGATTGCGCGAGAAGCAGTTGGCGCGCTGCCTGTGCGAGAATTGAATGCAGCTCAGGATTGTTGATTGCTGCCGGTGCAACGCGCCAGAATTCTTCCTCGAGCGGCCAGAGTTTTTCCCACGTCCAGTTCGTTTGCGAATTGAGCCACATGCTCCAGTCGCCGTCTTTTCCCCACGATCCTGCACTCAGATTGAGCGCTTCATCCGCACGCGCATTGTTGAGATGTGCAGATGCAGTGAGAGGTCTCACGCCACCCTGGAGATCGATCTGTCGATACAGCTCTTCGATGAAGTCGACACCTTCGAACCACCAGTGTCCGAACAGCTCCGTATCGAAGGGAACTGCGATCAGCTCAGCTCCCGCGCGCTGAATCGTATCGCCAACTCGACTGAGAAGTCGTGCGAAGTGTTTCGCATGTCGCAGCACCTGTGCGCTCGCACCGTCCGGCTCGTACGCGTACTTGTCACCGAGACCTGCGCTGTCGGAAGTCACCCGCCAGAGCTTGAGGCCGCCGGGATACCTGATTTTGTGGAACTCGAGATACGCTCCGTCACCGGGATATCCACCGTGTCGCGACCATACCTGCATCGACGAGCGCGGGTCACGAATCAAGGCGCGCGGCGCAATCTTTCTTCCGTGATTGCCAATCCAGTATGGACGATACGGCGATCGCGGCATCTGGCTGGCGCGAACGCGACGCTGCGCCTGAATCATCTCGTTCGGAGTTGTCGGCAGCTCTCCATAAACTCCGAGTGGCAAACCTGCCTGCGCGAGATGGGCGTCGACGAACACGAAACGCACATCGTGCTCGACCAGATGCGCCTCGATACCATCGCGATGACGATATGCCCGCGCGCTCGGCAGCGGCTGCCACGCACCCGCGGGACGATACGCACATTCCGGCATCCACAATCCCGCTGCGCGCTTGCCGAACAGGCGGACGTGTTCATCACGACCGACTTGCAGCTGAAAGCGAATGCTTTCGTCGCGCTGAAGAAGCGGAAGGAATCCGTGGGTCGCAGCAGATGTGATGAGCTCCAGACGTCCCTCATCCTCCAACCGCTTGAACGCGCCGATGATGTCGGAATCGATCGCATCGTAGAGCTCGAGTAGACGAGTGAACCGCTCACGCCAGAATTGAACGACAGGAATCAGATGCGCGTCGTACGTGTTCGTCATCGCAGACTCGGCTTCATCGCAAGCTTCGAGTCGCTGATTGAGGAATTGCCTGAGCTCCGCTTCGAACACCGGGCTCGCGAGCTGATTCGCCAGGATGGGCGTGATTCCCAGAGTTACTGGTGCAGGAATCTCCTCATCTGCGAGCGCAGTGAGAGAGTCGATCAACGGCAGATAAGTGTCGACGGCGGCTTCCGAAATCCAGTCGCTGCCGTGAGGCCAGCGACCGTGATTCAGAACGTATGGAAGGTGGCTGTGTAACCCTAGGACGAAATCCATTCAGCTTTCGGGATTTTGAGATGCCAGAGCGCGGCGATAAAGCTGGAGATAACGTGCAGCCGAGCTGTCCCAGGCGAAGTCTCGGCCCATGGCCAGGTGCATGCGCGGTTTCCACGCTTCTCTGTCGTAATAGCGTTGCAGCGCACGACCAACGGCGCTGTCGAATGCATCTGCCGTAAATGCGTTGAAGAGAAAACCGGTGGCGTCATCATGTACTGTATCAGAGATGCCGCCAACGCGCCGTCCGATCACGAGCGCACCGTATCGCTGCGCGCGCATTTGCGTGAGACCGCACGGCTCATACTCTGACGGCATCAGCAGCAAATCAGATCCGGCAATGAGACGGTGCTCAACTTTGTCGGTGAAATTGAATTCTGCGCTGACGTGCTGAGGCCTTGTTCTCTCGAATTCCCTGAGGATCTGCTTGTATCGTTCCTCACCCTGCCCAAGAAACACCCATTGTGCATCGAGATGCCTGATCGCTTTCGATGCAAGGATGACATCGAATCCCTTCTGCTTGACGAGACGTCCGCACATCCCAATGATCGGAACGTCGGTGCGCTCGGGGAGACCAAACGTGCGCTGCAGATTTGCCTTGCATTGTGCTTTGTTCGACGTGTCTTCGCGTGTGAAGTTCGCAGCGATCTCGGAATCTGTTGCGGGATTCCATTTTTCCTGATCGATGCCGTTGGTGATTCCCTGAAACTTGTCGCCCATGGACTGGAACATCGCGTGCAGACCGAAACCGCCGTCGGGAGTTCTCAATTCCTCCGCGTGAGACGGGCTCACTGTTACTGCGTAATCGGCAAACGCGAGCCCGCCTTTCAGGAAATTGACTTTTCCGTACCACTCGAGCTGATGCAGGTTGAACGTCTCCGGAGGAATCCCCAGATCAGGAATGACAGCAGTGGAGAAGTATCCCTGATATCCCGCGTTGTGAACGGAGAGAATCGCGCCCGTTCCCTTGAATCGTTCGCGCAGATCTCCGTACGATCGCATGTACACTAGCGCAAGCGACGCATGCCAGTCGTGCGCATGCACGAGCAGCGGACCTTTCGTGACCTGCGATATCGCTTCGATCGCCGCGCGCGCAAACAGCGCGAATCGACGCGGATTGTCCGGATAGTCTGCGCCGCCTTCTACGTAGATTCCTTCGCGATTGAAATACGGCTCGTGCTCGACGAAGATCACTTCAGGCCCGCCGGTTCTGTCGACGTCGCGGAAGAATTTGACCTGTTCTTTCCGCGGACCGACGTAGACGGATATCTCGTTCCCGACCTGCTGAAGGTTCTTCGCGACTTTTCTCGCTGTTCGATATAGAGGAACAATTACGAAAACGCGGATTCCCTGTCGCGTCTGGGTGTCAGCGAGTCCCTGTACCGCTTCTGCCAGGCCGCCAGTACGCGCATACGGCGTGTACTCGGCGGTGAGATGCACGACCGTGATCTGCTCACCCGACTCCGATCGGAGCGGGGAGGTGCGAGTCACCCGGCGAGCACGCTTGGCAGGTCCTGGCAATTCTGTTCAGGCCGTGGGTGGATCGTCCGGCGTCGAATTTCCCGTCATCGAGGGAACGTAGTACTTCTCGACGTAATCCACGAGCATCCGCCGGGCAGTGAAGTGCTCTCCGGCCACGCGCATGGCGTTTTTCATCATCGCCACCCACTTCTCCGGAACGCCATTTGACCTCTCGTAAAAGCGCGGCACGACCTCAGATTCAAGCAGCTTGTAGAGGTGATTTGCAGTCTCGGCGTCTGCTGTTTCTTCACTGGTTGCCGGGGGAATCGCCCATCCGTTTGTGCCGTCGTAACCTTCCTCCCACCACCCGTCGATCGTGCTGAGCTGCGGAACCCCATTCAATGCCGCTTTCATTCCACTCGTGCCCGATGCTTCCATAGGGACGACAGGAAGATTCAGCCAGAGATCGACACCCTGCACGAGCAGGTGACCGATGTGCATGTCGTAATCCTCGAGGAACGCAACGCGTCCCTCGAACTGTGGATCTCGTGTGAAGTGATGGACGGTCTGGAGAACCTGTTTGCCAGGTGTGTCCTCGGGATGAGCTTTTCCCGCGAAGATGATCTGAACCGGCCGCGAGGTATTCGTGAGAATGTTGCAGAGGCGATCGACGTCGCGGAAAACAAGATTCGCTCTCTTATATGTAGCGAATCGTCTTGCAAATCCGATTGTCAGCGCGTCAGGATCGAGTAACAATCCTGCACCGACCAGCTGAGCTGCCTCATGAGATCTTGCAGCAAAATTTCTTCGAGCCTCTTCTCTCACGAGATGCATCAGCGCGTTCTTGAGTCTCAGGTGAACGTGCCAGATTTCGTGATCGTCGAGTGACAGAACGCGGTCCCATGTTCCCGACTCGGAGAAATGCGCCCCCGAATGTGAGCCGAGTTTGGGGTCGAGCAGCGCCATGATGGGATTTGCCATCCATGTCGCGAGATGAACGCCGTTCGTGACGTGTCCGATTGGAACATCATCCGCGTCGCGACCTGGCCACAGTCCCTTCCAGAGCTCTCTTGTTACAACGCCGTGTCTTCTCGAAACTGCGTTCACTCTTTTTGAAAGTCTGATTGCGGTCGACGTCATGTGGAACGTGGTGTTGCCTGCAACTGGATGCTTTCCGATATCGAAGAATTGTTCGGGAGTGATGCCCATCTCTTCCCACACCGGGCCTGTGCATGCGGAGATTTGATCGCGACCGAACGTGTCGTGACCTGCTGGAACCGGCGTGTGCGTGGTGAATGTGCTCGCGGCTCTCACGTGCTTGACCGCTTCTTCGAAAGATGTGCCCTTGGTTGTGAGCTCTCTCACTCTTTCAACAAGCATGAACGATGCGTGCCCTTCGTTGGCGTGCCATGCTGATGGATCGTAATTGAGAGCTCGCAGAACTCTCACTCCTCCGACGCCGAGCAGCCATTCCTGCCGGAGTCGAAGTGCGGGACCACCTGCGTAGAGTTTGCTCAACAGCGGCCGATCGTCTTCGTGATTCTGCTCGAGCTCGGTGTCGAGAAGAATGATTGGAGTTCGACCCGCCATGAGTCGTGATGCTCTTATGTGAACATCGCGGCCGAAAGTTTTTACGATCGCGAGATATGGCTCACCGCTGGCTGACTTGATCGGAGTGATCGCCGTGCGATCAGGATCGAAATTCACATCGGAATCTTCCTGCCATCCATCGAGTCGGATCTGCTGATCGAAGTATCCAGCCCGGTAGAGAATTCCTACACCAACAAGTGGAACTCCGAGATCCGAAGCTGCTTTGCAGTGATCGCCGGCGAGTACGCCCAAGCCGCCACTATATATAGGTACAGAGCTGTGCAGCCCGAACTCGGCGCAGAAGTATGCAACCGTCTTGCTCCGCAGATCTTCGTGCTCGGTACTGAACCATGTGTGATCGAACGAGGCTTCTGACTCGAGCCATCGCATCACGTTGTCGTACTGCTCGAGAAATCCTTTGTCGTTCGCGAGGGCGACAAGCGTTGCGGGATCGATTTCCCTGAGCAGCTCGACTGGATTGTGGCGGACGAGGTGCCAGAGGTTTGCATCGATTGATCGGAAGAGTGCGCGGGCTTCGCGGTTCCAGCTCCAGCCGAGGTTGTTGGCGAGGTCGGCGAGTCCTTTGATTCT
>JBKPNY010000213.1:0-2955 GCA_046732835.1 Gemmatimonadota bacterium
GGTCAGTCTCATTTCGTAAGGAGATCTTTTCCCGAGCTTGTCTTGACCCACCTGAGAGCAGGGTCACGCTTGAGATGCAGCTGGTAATGAACATCACCACGCGGCTTGTAAGCCCGCAATAATCGAACAGCTTCGGTCGTATCGCCGACACCGGCGAGCGCCGGACCTAAATACGCAGCCTCATGAACCGCAGGCTTGCTCATATCAAATAATTTTTTCGCAATGTTGATTGACTCGCGCGCCTTCGCACGATCACCAAGCGCCGCTTCAGCAATTGCCGTCAACGCCAGCGGTGTCACCTGCTCGCGTCCATTAGTGAGCTTCATCACGACATCATAATGACCGATCGCGTCGATCGGCTTGCCCATCGCGACTGCAATCTGGCCCGCTGCCGTCCGAGCAATCTGATAAGTAGGATCCAGCTTGATCGCACTGTCCGCCCAGCGCATTCCCTCAGCGTAATTGTCGTTCCACATGTAATGCAGCGCTATGAACGACATGGTTTGCGGATCAGTGGGGTTGAGCTCTATTGATTTGAGCCACGCAGCTATCGCTGCGGAGTCATTCAGGTCTTCCTGCTCCAGCTGGCCAAGATCGAACCACGCATTCGCATCAGTGCTGTCGATCGACAATGATTTGCGAATCGCAGAAATGCCGGGTTCATTATCGAGTGGATAGATGAGCCGCGCTACCCGCTCTTTTGCGATCCAGCTCGCGGCCAGGTCGGGACCGAACTCGATCGCATGCTCGCTCGCACCTACAGCAAGACGAACGAGTGAGTCGCGTGAAATTCCCGGAATATCGTACGCCCTGTTGTGTGCGAGCTGCGCAATGGTTGCAATTCGCGCCCATGCAGGAGCGTATACTGAATCCCTGGCAACAACCTGCGAAAACAATCCGATTGCTCGCGCCAGACTCGCGGCAGTGCGACGCCCCTGCTCGATCTTCCCAACCCTGTACAGCTCTCGCGCAATCGAGTCCGAGCTGAGCGGCTCGGCAACTGTCGGTTTTGTCGCTGGCGCCTGGGCGACAGGTGTATCGCGACGCGACCAAGTCATTATCAGCGCGCCGGCAATCACCACAGCAATCGCAGCAATGGCAAGCACAAACGGGAATGCGCGATTTGCGGTGCGCTTGCCGAAACGCGATGCGTCGAGCGCCGCGACAAATTCGCTACCGTTTGCATAGCGGTCACGCTTTTCTCGAGCGAGTGCCTTATCAACCAGGAGACTCAACTCTTCGGGAATACCAGGACGGATTACGCGGAGCGGAATAGGACGCGTGGTAAGTGAGTGAGCGATCACTTCTCGTCCACCCGATCCAAACGGCGGCTTTCCCGAAAGCATCTCGTACATCACACATCCCAGTGACCATACATCAGAAGCAGCATCGACCTCTTCGCCGAGTGCCTGCTCAGGGCTCATGTATGAAGTTGTGCCGAGCGCGACGCCGCTCGCGGTCAGTGCTTCGTCACGAGCGGCATCGATTGCGCGCGCGATACCGAAGTCGGCAATGACCGCGTGACCGCGTGAAAAGAGAATGTTCTCGGGCTTGATATCGCGATGCACAACTCCGAGCGAATGCGCGTAGCCGATTGCGTCTCCAGCTTCGCGCATGAAAGTCACTGTCTCATCGACTGTGGGCTTTGCATCGGACTTGATTCGCGCGCGCAGCGATTCGCCGTCGACATACGGCATGACATACCAGAGGTGATCACCCGCTTCGCCCGAATCATGAACTGTAAGAATGTTGGGGTGCGAAAGTTTTGCGGTGAGCTTTATCTCGCGCAGAAATCGCTCACGTCCAAGCGCCAGCGCGATCTCGGGGTGCATGACCTTGAGCGCAACCTCGCGATCATGCTTCAGGTCATGCGCGAGATAAACCGTCGCCATTCCACCGCGTGCAATCTCGCGCTGGATGATGTACCGATCACTAAGTGCAGCTTTGAGGTCAGAGAGACCGTGAGACAGCATGGGTCAATACTATAGTAGTGACTGGCCGTTTCGGCTAACTACTTGGGACCCACACAGTGATGAGAGGCGGGTTATGAGTTACCGGTATTGAGTGCTCAGTTCCCGGTTAGAACTGGTAACTGGTAACCCCAAACTGGCAACTCATAACCCGCCTCCCATAACCGTGTGGGTTTCTTCACGTCTCGCCGAAGCAACAGTTTCCTCCTAGGTTATTGCCACTGATGCCTCTCATAGACGACCTCAAACAAGCACTCGGCACATCCTATTCGATCGAGCGCGAGCTCGGCGGCGGAGGGATGAGCAGAGTCTTCGTCGGCGAAGAAGTCGCACTGGGCAGAAAGGTCGCCGTGAAAGTGCTTATGCCTGAGCTCGCCGCTGGAGTCAGCGCCGAGCGTTTTCAGAGAGAGATCAGGCTCGCGGCGCAGCTGCAGCATCCCAACATCGTTCCTGTTCTTACGACGGGGATTGCCGCGGGACTTCCGTATTACACGATGCCGTTTGTCGACGGACTCTCACTTCGTCAGCGACTGGAGCGAAATCCCGGCGTTCCAATTGTCGAGGCACTCGCGATTCTGAAGGATGTCGCACGTGCACTCGCCTATGCGCACGATCATGGCGTAGTGCATCGCGACATCAAACCGGAAAATGTTCTTCTCGCGGATGAAGCGGCTGTCGTAACTGATTTTGGAATTGCAAAAGCGATCAACGCGGCACGCACAGATGCACCGGGTGGAACGCTGACGCAAACCGGCACGTCGATTGGCACGCCCGCGTACATGGCGCCGGAACAGATTGCGGCTGATCCATCGATAGATCATCGAGCGGACATCTATTCATTCGGATGCGTCGCATACGAAGTGTTCACAGGTGCTGCTCCATTCTCGCACCGTCAACCGCAGCAGCTGTACGCCGCACATCTCACGGAAAAGCCTGCGCCGCTCAAGGTTCGGCGGCCTGATTGTCCCGACGATATTGCTTTGCT
>JBKPNY010000214.1:0-14639 GCA_046732835.1 Gemmatimonadota bacterium
CCCCCTAGAGAGCGCCAGGGTGAGGGCTCTGTCTTCCCTCTCCCTCTGGGAGAGGGCCAGGGTGAGGGCTTACGCGACCAACCAAGAACGACCCTCGTAACCGCGCGTCCAACTCTGCGGTACGTCCGCAACGGGGACGCCCGACAATAGCGCAGCTCGAGTCGAATCGGGGCTGGTTACCCCCACGCCCAACGACAAAGTCCGCGAACGCGGAAGACTGAAATCCTCAGCCGTCCGCTCCACGGACTCTCATCAACAACTCAATCGCATTCCCAGTCCCGATTCGAAATCGGGGCTGGGCCACTCTCATTCGTCCGCTCCGCTGACTCATCACTCATCACTCATTACTCATCACTTATTATGACACTCATCACTTGGTTACCCGTACGCCAGCCCATCCATCATCTCCGCAAACCGACTCCACGGTATGCGTTTGGTAATCTGCCGCTTTCCACCCTTCCACGACAGCGACCCACGCCCAATAATCATCGTTCCAATCTTCTCGTTGTCCGCATAGATTTCGAGGTCCAACGACGAACCCGCCCGCGTTAACTCAACCACGTGCAAGTTCGCCCGCACGGAATGCTTCTTAAGAGCCTTTTTCTTCCGCGGCATCAATGTCCCTCCTACCTCGTGATGAAACGGTATGGCAAAAGAACTCACGGTATAACCGAACTGGTCGGGTCAACTTGCGCGACCGAAGGAAGTGAGCGCGCTGTATTTGGACCCGTACCCTAATATCGCTTTTTGACCACGGCTCAAGCCCTCCAGACCCCGAAAGCACCTGTTCGGTCACGTTGCCATAGTCCAGCTGTTCCCGGGCTTTCCACTTTAATTTCTTAGGAATAATAACGCTATGGAACAGGCCATAGGACTCAAAAATCCTAATTTTCTAAGTCAATGGCGCGTTCATAAATCGGAGCTAGTTCCTGCAAGACACTTAGAATAGGCGTAGCAACTTCACCCTTTAATTCAAGTGCGCTTGCTTTGTCCATCTCGCTGAAGATGTGAAGATCCATCCACTCTGTCGTGTTAGGCTCAGTAATCCGGTGGATAAACTCCTCCTTGTCCATATCGTCAACATTTGAATCTATGGTTGATCGAAAAGTAATGGATCCGTTTCGTACAGTGAAACTACCTCGGAAAACGCCGGTGTCCCGGCGATAATAATCGGCAAGTGTCAATTGATGCTTGTCCATAGCTTGAAGAAGAGCTGTGGTCAAGGTTTCGTCGTTCTGCAGTCCATTCCGAAACGCACGCCAGTACCTGTAGTCAGATGCATCCGGGTGAGTCGCGTCTAACGGAGCTTCGATGTAAAAGCCGAACGCCAGTTTTTCCTTGCTATAGACAAATAGTTTTGGAAATGGAAACGGATCTTCAAATGAGTAGTGATTTTCATTGGCTATATGCAATTCAAGCCGACGCTTCACCCCCCACGATTTGTAGGGACGCTTCAGCGTGCTCCTCAGAGTTTTTGCGAGCAAACCGCCTAGTGCGTGGCGAGCTCGCCAGCTTGAACCCGCAAGCTCTTCAAAATCCGCCCGCTCGAAGCCAACGAATTCCCGTAATCGTGGATGGTCACTTGGTGCTTTCATGTCATTTTGAACTGGTTCATCTCAAAATATGAGGAAATACAGATTCATCTATCATCAGAATTGTCATAAGAAACATCATCAACGGACTTGGCGAGTGTCCGCATGCTGCGTGAATCTTTGGCCCACCGCATTATCGAATTCAGCTCGGATCTCAAATCTTCGAAAGTGAAGAAACTGCACTTCTTGTGCAATTCCAGATCTTGAAAAGTTGGTCGAGAAAGCTGTCTTACGACGTCGGAGGCGCGCGCTTGTGGCACCGCGATAAAACAATCAAAAGTCAGGTTTGGACAAGTAATGACCAGATCAGACATTCTTAATAACCCTGAGTAAATTGAGGTGGTCGATTCGACTTCAAATGCCGCAACAACCTGGTGCGACTCTCTTAACCACAAAACATCAATTAAACGGATAATCCGTTGCGCTTCGCCTCCGATGCCAAGATTAGGTAACGTCTGGAGACTGAGGCCGCCCAACGTTTCTCCTTTCCATCTCTTAGAGCGATCGTTACCTGCTATCCAAACTCGGTAACCAAACTTATGGCCTAATTTTGCTAACATCCACTGGACTTCTGTGTGAAGAGAAAGTTCTTCTGCGGGAACCTCAATTGACGTGCCTTGACCATCGTCTTCATCGGGGAGAGCAGCTTCGGACGGTACGACTGTCTCACCGACTTTATTGATTCGGCTGAATAGATTCTCTAAGTTCCAAACTGGAACCGAAAGCTGTTCGCGTAACTCCAACCACGCTTCTCTGAATTTGAAATAGTCGCTAACTGGATCGCCAGACGGGCTATAAATACCTGCTTCTTCAAAAACTGTTCGCGCCGAACTGTAATAAATTGGCCACGCGTCCTTATCTTGCATGTGCCACAACGAGCTAACAAAGAAAGGGGCTCGCGCTGGCTGAAGCTGGAGCTTCGACACTAGTCGATTTGCAATCAGACCATTCAAATAGGAAACAAATTCATTCATCTCAGTTTGAGCGCGCGCAGGATCCGAGGGGACAAGAATCACCTTCTTTAAAGCGCGTGCGAGCAAGTCCTGGTCGGGAACGTGTTTGACTAGTTTGTTCAGAAACATCCCGCCAGATAATCCCTTAAGGCCAAACACATCCCACTCCTTGGTATTTTTCTGGTGGAATATTCTTCGGAAATCGGCTGTGGACACCTCCCCGGATAGAAAACGCTTTACGAGATCTGCAATTTCTCGTTGAACCCCAACCCGCTTTTGATTCCGCGCCTCTTGTTCGAAAACCCACTGAGAATCAGTTCTCGATTCGTCTAACGCAGCTCGAAATTTCGAAAGGCTTTGGTTCATAATTCTCATGACTATCATCTTCCTGGAATCGCTCACTCGTCTTCCTGAGCGGCCACAGTCCAAATTCGTTTCAACGGAAGCTCTGCCTTCAAGTCCTCCTCCAATTGATCATAGTGAGCGAATAGTTGTTCCAACAGTTCTTTTTTCGTCCAAAGCCTAAGTCTAAAGAAGCTAGGCGCAAGCTCTTTGTCCACGTTGCCCCTAAAGCCTCCCCACGCGACGAACAATCCTTCTTGAGCACCAAACTTCGTCATCGCGCCAAGTAGTTTATCGACTGTGGGCCGATCTATAGGCGAGTCTTCGGACTTAACCTCGACGCAAAGGCGCGGTGCACCGAACCCCAGGGGTCCGGCACCTGCAAGAATGTCCACCCCGCCATCCGCACCTTCGGGGCTTCGGTAAGTTGTGTAGCCTTGAGCTTTGAGGATCGCTTCAACTAATCGAGTCAAAGCGTGGCCTTTAAAGCGAGCGGCGAGAAGTCGGGCAATTTGATCTCGCCCCGACTCTTCCAAGTCGGTATTTTCGGCTCCGTCGTCAGTAGCGGGTGTAATGTCCTTGATACTCGCCGACAGCGTTTCGGGACTCCATCCTGATTTCCGCATCGTCTCGATTCGAGCTTCAGCGTTGTTACGCTGGATGCGACAGACTGTCATGAAAGCTCCAAACGAATAGAGCAAGTCTTGGCCGAAATGTGTGCGCGGAATTGCTTCTGCAATCCACCTGACCGAACGCCAATGAAAGAAGGGGTCGGGTCCTTTTGGTTCGAAATGGTAATCGTCGAGTACTTCTCCAACATAAATACTGGGTTGAGATTTGAGAGGAAGAACAATGAGGTCACTCTTGTTGATGCTATGAGCAAAGGGCCAGACTTGGCTTACCCAGTTGTGTAGTCGCTTCGGTTTGGACTCGCGGTATAACTCCGTCATCTTTGCAAAGAGCGCCTCACGATCGGAAAGTTTAGCGAGGTTAACAGCAAGCTTCTCCCAAGTCAGATATACGCGCTTTTCCTGCAAGAATTTCTGTTCGTATTCGCCGTGTGAGCCGGCGCGCACTAACCAAACTGCCATATTTAACTCATCCTTTTGCAATCTCGAGGTAATGCGTCAACGCACATTGGCTCCCAATTAACGCCGGTGCCTGGTGCTTTGTCGATCGGTTCTGTCGATTCAGGTTCACATCGCCGATTTAGGCAGCCTCGCCGCAATTTTGATAAAGAGATTGAATGCCGATTCCAACTCATCGACAATTTCCGCAGCGATGATGTCCGGAGCGGGCAGTGAATCCGTATCGGTCAAGCTCTTATCCTTTACCCAGAACAGGTCAAGGCTTAACTTGTCTCGCTTGATTAATTCATTGTAATCGTAGCAGCGCCACCGTCCATCAGGATTTTCCACGCTCCAGGTCTCTTTGCGGTTGTGCATGGCGCTCGGCCGGTAACACTCGACGAACTCGTCGAAGTCCCTTCTATTGATGGGTGATACCTTCTGCGTGAAGTGTTTGTTGGTGCGAAGATCATAGACCCACAGTTTTTCGGTCCAGGGTTCCGGCCGGCCTTCCTTCTTGTCGAAGAAAATGACGTTTGCCTTTACTCCGGGCGAATACCAGATGCCGGTCGGTAATCGCAGCAGCGTGTGAACGTTGCATTTCTCTAAAAGATTTCTACGCACCTTTTCGCCTGCGCCGCCTTCGAAGAGCACGTTGTCCGGCACAACTACCGCTGCTCGGCCCTCAATCTTCAGCAAGGTGAACATGTGCTGCACAAAGTTCAGTTGCTTATTACTCGTCTCCGTCCAAAAGTCTTCGCGTACGATGACTGCTTCGTCCTTATCCAAGTCGCCCTCTTCGTTCACAAAAAGCACGCTCTGGCTCTTGCCGAACGGTGGATTGGCAAGGATCATCGAGTATTCCTTGCTCCAAGGAGCGGCGAGGCTGTCATGGCCTGAGTGAACAACTACCTTATCGCCACCGATGCCGTGCAGATAGAGGTTCATCGCACACAGACGGCCGGCTTTTGGGTCTATCTCCATTCCCTCTACCAGCTGTTCCCGCAGGGAACGCTTCTGGTCGGCATCCAAGTCCTTGCCAAATTTGTGGAGAACATAGTTGTAAGCGTTGAAGAGGAAGCCACCAGCGCCCGCGGCAGGATCACAGATGCGATCTTGTGGTGTCGGCTGCATGACGTCGATCATCGCTTGGATCACCGCCCGCGTGGTGAAGTGTTGCCCTGTACCCTTCGTGGATTCAGCAGCGGAGCGCTGGAGCAGTTCTTCGTAGATGGTGCCTTTGACGTCCACCGGGAGACTCAACCAATCTTCTTTATCAATGAGGTTTACAATGAGCTGCTTCAGCAGCGCCGGACTGTGAATATCGCACCGCGCACCTTTGAAAATGACTCCAAGCATGCCTCCTTTGAGCGCGAGCTTTTCAATGCACTCGCTGTAGTGTCGCTCCAGTGCGTCGCCATCAAGCGGTAAGAGTGATTTCCAGCCGAGTTCGGGCGGCACGATGTATGGTTTATTGTGAGGCTCCTCCGTTAGCTGATCAGCCATTTTGAGGAACAGCAGCATCGTCAGTTGTTCAACGTATTGAAGTGAACTAACGCCCGCGTCGCGCAGGACCCCCGCGTAGCTCCAAGCCCGTTTGCCGATTTGTGATGTGTCCATGAAGCGTTTCGCTTAAGGTTTGGCGCTCTTCCCCCGCGTTGTTGTCGGTTTAGCTTTGGATTTCTTCGCGGCCAGGATTTCGCGCGCACGTCGTTTGCGTTCGATGGCAAAGCGCTTGAGCAATTCGCTGGCAGGCTCATCGCTTGGATCCTGAGGGACGAGTTTACCCTCAAAGGCGTCGCGGAGGAGCGACTGTCGCAACGCCACCGCGCTTTTCAGCTTTGCTTCGAGATCGGTCTCAAGGTGATCAATACTTGAGAGCTGGTCGTCGACGGCTTCAACGATGACCGCCTGCTCGGCCAGTGGTGGGAGCGGCAATTTAATCTCGCGAACCATCGCCAGATTCAGGTTGGGTTGCACACCACCAGTGGCCGCCTTTCGTGTATCGTGATAGTTCTTGAGCAGAAAGAGTTTCACGTAAGGCTGTGCTTCCCTCGCAACAATTAGCGCTGCAAGAGCTTGATTGGTGGTGCTGGCTAGTTTTAGCTCCGTGCACTTCCCACGTGTTTTACCTTCGCCATACATAGCCAGCAATAACGTTCCTGACGGATACAGACTTAGATTGCATTCTTGAAGAGCGAATTTGGTGACGTAGTCGGATGGCTCGATGACATAGGGAGCATTGACGCATCCGCTCGTTACCCATGGAATTTCGCCATCTAAGTAGTAACGCTCTTTCTTTCCTCGGTTGGGTGTTGCTCCTGTTCCAATCTCGGCGAGTTGCCCGACACTTGCCCAACACCATCGTGCTGGCAGCGGCGCAAGGTTGGTGGTGTCGGGCGCGGGAGGTTCTTTGTATTTCGCTTTCCAGTACTCGGGTGGCGTCTTGCCGGCGTCACTGAATTTCTGCAGTTGGACCTGTTCCCACCGGCGGCGACGTTCGGTGAGTATGCGCTTCAATAGTTCCGATGCTGGTTCGATCACAGGATGCTGCGCGCGCCATTCAGCGGTCAACGTCCCGTCCACCGCCGACTTGAGCACGGTCGCACGATAGTGCTTCAGTTTCACGCGAACCCGTTCCAATGCCGCCACCCCCGCATCGAGGTCGGATAGCAATTCCTCGAGCACGTCCATGATACGTTCCTGCTCGTTCAGCGGAGCGACGGGTATAGGAAGGGGTCGAAAACGATCATGCGTTAGGTTTAGACCGCTATCACTACCGCCAGTTTTCATCTTGTCGATGGCGGCGCGTGCACGCGGCGTTAACAAGTAGGCCTCGAGGAACCGTGCGTCGAAATAATCGGAAGAAACTCTAAATCGATACATCTTGCCTGACATCATCAAACGTGGACGAGTGCTTCTAACAAGACACGCGACACCGCAGCGAACGCGCGGACCGGCGCAGGTTATCAGGAAATCGCCGACTTTCACTTCGGTCTGAGGCCTGGGAGTCAGTTGCTTAGGAAGATTCTTGTTGTGTTGAGGGAGGAACTGTCCTGGCTGAATAGCCGTAGTCTTGAGAACGCCCCAATCCTCATCAGTTGGTGCCGGTGTTTTTTCACATTGGGGACTCCAGCCTTGGTGTAATGTACGACCGTCCTCAAGCGGCCAGAACAGATCCTCAATGCGCGCTTCAGTCCAGCCTTTGGGTAAGTCTCCTTCGTTCCTTCCGCTCACGCCGCCAACCTCTCATTCAGTTCAGCGAGCAGCGGCTTTAACTTATCTCCAAACACCTTGAAGGCGCGGCCATACCCACCCTCTTGCCCAAACCAACCGTCCTCGAACGCCTCTGGCTCGATCGCGAGACTGGTGGCGATGTGTTCGGCTATGCGGTCGAGCCATTCACGTTGCTCGGGCGTAAACTTGTGGGCGGCATCTTTTTCAATCAGCCACGTTTCGTACCGCGTGCGTACTACATCGGCGTACGGCACGAGAGTGAATTCGGGGATGAGCGCGTGTCGCACGAGCGTGACGAGATCGGCGAGCTGCGCGCCGCCCGTGCCTTTTACTTTTTCGTTCTCCACAGCTTGAAAAGCACGCCAGAGCTGAGTGGGAGTCGCAGTAAGTGGCGGAGTCGATAGCGCGTCTTTTAGTTGCCGCAGATCCTTAAGCGAAAGTTTCAGCGGCTTCGTACCTGAGTAGAGCATTTGCAGCGCCGTCAGTTCGTCCTTGTGCTCCTCAATCCAGACGCGGAAATCCTTCACCTTGGCCTGTGCCTTGTCCACCGCTGAGGCGTCATAACCCGAGTAGATCACTTCATCAATCGTATGGCGGTCAATGGTCTGCTCATTCTGCGCGCGAATTTCCAGAATTCGACGGCGAAACGCAGCCTTCATGAACGGTGTGATGGCGTCGTTCGCGAGTTGTTCGGCGGCCCGATCAATTTGTTCTGCGGACGGCGTGCCAGTTTTGAATGTGTCTTTCGCAGCTGTGATCTGGGCGTCCGGTTCGCAAGCGCGCATGAGGCCGCCCGCTAAGTCAGGAAAAGATATCCCATCCGCCAGGGTGCGCAACTCACTCAGTTGATCAGGTGAGAATTCGCGCTGTAAGCGGGCAAGGCGCCCGGCTAGTGTCGTGAGAGCGTCAGGATCAGTCCCTCCTTGCGCGACGTATTCGAGCAACTGAGGCAGCGTGGCGGATGGCTTCCGGTTGAGTGTGTGCGAGTCTGTCTTGTCTTGCTCACATACGCCAACGGCATCGACGATGATGAAGCGTTCCTTAGCCTTCGCACTGGGAGTAACTACTTTAAGTTTATCCGGTGAGATAACACGCACGCCGCGACCCTTCATCTGCTCAAAGAATCCCGCGGATTTCACGTTGCGCATGAAGAACACGCACTCGATGGGCTTCACGTCGGTACCGGTGGAAATCATATCCACGGTGACGGCGATGCGTGGATAGTAGCTGTTGCGAAAGTTCGACAGGATCTCGTCAGGTGAAAGAGTATTGGTCCTCACCCAATCCGTAACTTGTGATTCGCTGCCATCGTCATTTGTCACCGTTCTCATGACTCTTGTAAAGCCGGTGCGATAAGTAATCTTTTCACAGAATTCATTCCTCTCAGCAAACTCATCCCGCACCATGCGCACGATGTCGTCAGCATGCGAATCATCTTTTGCAAAAATCAACGTCTTGGGAACTTCGTTACGGTCGGCGAAAGCATCAGGCAGGACCTTATCGCGGAATTCGCGGACGACAGTTCGAATTTGATCTTCTGAGACTACATCACGATCGAGCTCGTTCGCAGTGTAGGTAAGGTCCTGCTGCAACTTTTCCAGCCGCTCAGCGCGCGTTAGTTTGTGGCGCTTGTCCACATATACTCCGGTGGGATCGGCAACGATAGTAGCTCCGGAGTCGGTTACTCGGGTGCGAATGCGATAGACGTCAAAGTCCACGTTGACGCCGTCCGTGACGGCCTCATCGTGTCCGTATTGCATCACCAGATTCTTGTTGAAGAACCCTATCGTCTTCCCGGCTGGCGTCGCTGTCAGTCCGATTAGAAAAGCGTCGAAGTAGAGCAGGACTTGCGCCCACAATTCGTAAATCGAACGGTGACACTCATCCACTACGACGAAGTCGAAAAACTCAGGCGGGATTCCAGCGTTATAAGCAACGTCGGGTGGCTCTCCCTTCCAGGGTTTTGCTGAATCAAAGGCGGAGCCCTGCTCGTTCTCAGCATCAAATTCAACATCGCCTTTGAGCATCGAGTAAAGCCTCTGAATCGTCGTGATAACAACCTTGGCGGCGGGATTAATCGAATTCGTCTTAAGCCGTTGAACTGTATAGAGCGTGGGAAATTTCCGCGTGTCGTCGAACGGTGTGAAGTTGGCAAACTCGTCTTCAGTTTGTTTGCCAAGATTGCCTCGATCCACCAGAAAAAGAATCCGTTTCGCTCCGGCAAATTTCAACAAGCGATAAGCGGCGTTGACCGCAGTAAATGTCTTGCCTGAACCTGTGGCCATCTGTATAAGCGCGCGACGATCGGCCCTGACAAATGCCGTCTCAAGGCGTGTGATCGCCTGCGTCTGCACCTTCCATAAGCCTGCTTCATCAAGCTCCGGCAATCCTTGAAGCCGCGCTCTCAGTTGATGCGCTTGCGAGTGCCAATCGGAAAGTGTTTCAGGACGAGCAAAACTGAAAACCTTACGACTGCGCGGCTTTGGATCCAACCCGTTAGTAAAAAACGTTACGGCGCCGTTGGATTCGAAAAGGAACGGGAGCGGACGCCGGTGAGCTGGCAGATTGTCAGGCAAGCCCGCAGCATATTTGGCAGACTGAGCTTCGACGCCGGTCAATGTTCCAGTAGCTTTTGCCTCAACAGCACCGATCGCCTTGCGATCTAGGTAAAGCAAGTAATCGGCAACGCCGAAACCGGGCTTCATCTTGAACTCTCGAACAGCAATACCGCGCCCGGCGATAAGATCGATTTCGGCACGGTCCTGAACCAGCCAACCGGCTGCAATAAGTTTTTCATCGATTTCGCGACGCGCTTTCTGTTCAGGAGTATCGGTCATACTTGTGTATGTATATCTCGGATGATCGCGGTCCTTTGTTGCTTCACCCGGCGGGACTGGTTTGGCCGTGAGCTGAAGAGCACGCTGGGTGCGGCGGCCGTTATCTGAGCCCGCGTATTTTGCACTAGTTGATGCAAGAATTCTAGCAAGGGGCAGTCACAAGTGAAATGTGAAGAGTAAAGATCGGCCGAAGTGTGACGAGCATGCGCCACCCATTAGGTGAACAGGCGGATGAATGATAGAGTCCGCGCGAATTGAGCCCAGCTCCCTCCCTTCTCAGCCCCTCTGGAATCCTCCAGACCACCTGAAGTAAATAGCTCACCGATCAGTGAAAGGTAAGGTTTAATGAAAATAACTCTGTCCGCTATCCTGCTTGCAGTCTCAAGCGTGGTCTGTTTTGCTCAGGAAACATCCACCATCGCCCCATCCGTCGCTCCTGTTGTAGCGATGACTGCTACAGAACTGCGCGTGACTTCAATCGCGCCCGTTCCCTCAGATCCGTTTTTGGCGACGCGCATTCCCTTGAACTCGAAAATTTATATCGCTCCGTTCAAGAGCGAAGATCCGACCAAACCAGTCGAAGGTTTTGAGACCTACATGGCGGCCGCAATGCGCAAGAAGGGCGTTCCCGTCATTCTAATCGCAGACCGAACGCAGGCAGACTTTGAAATCGAAGGGTCGGCGGATAAGAAAGGCGCGGGATGGGCCAAGAAGTGGTTATTGGGCGACTTCCGTCACTCAGCCTCAGCGTCGTTAACCGTGACCAACCTACACACAGGTGTTATCGCGTATGCCGATGCTTCTGACCGTGCGTCGGCAAATAAGGGCTTGCGCTCGTCAGCCGAGAAGCTGGCGAAGTATCTAAAGCGCAAGATGGTGGACGATGAGAAGAGGTTTGTACGTATGAACATCGCCGTCGCTGTCGTTAAGTAAACTGACCAAATTCGACACACTTGGCCGCCCTCCATCACCGTCGATGCTCTCGATGAAGTAAACGAAAACGGCGGCGGATTCAATCCGCCGTTTTCTTTCATTGTTCTCAGGCTCGTCTCGGTTGGGTGCGTAGTCCCGGGTTAGTCGTCGTCTATGACGGGGGCGTTCGTGGAGCCTTGACTAACAGCAGACAGCAAACAGTAGGCAGTAGACAGCCGGACGGGTGGGTAGTGTCCTGAGTTACTACGCTGCAGTCCCTGGAGAGAAAGAGCAGACAAGATGCCGGCGCTTCCAGTGACAGAGGATCCGTTTTCAGTTTGGTCGAGGTAAGCCCGCTCGATTTTCGGAGAGCGGACCACTTTTGGAGTGCGGCGGCTTTACGCCGCGCTCTGACAATGTAAAAAATCGCGACCGGCTAAAGCGGGTGAGAGGTCATCACACTCGAAGGTTATCGGGAAAACGCGTCAGTCCATTCATGAGCTTACACACTCGACACGAAAGAAGGCGCGACCACTGGTGTATCGCGCCTCTAACAGATGCGTTGTCATGCGGCTATGACGCCCTTCGGTTATAGGGCGATTGATTAGTGGGCCGTAGCGATATCCTCTTACTGCTTGCCTTAGATCTGACTGAGTTCTCAGTGCGGCCCAATTTCAATCCTATTACCCGCGTTGGTGTGTTCTGCCGGGCTAACTCGCGAAGCTGTTGCTCATCCCGCGCCGTCCACTCTTTACCAGTGTTTCTCGTATACTTTGGCATTCCTCCGACCTCCAGGTTTTCATTTTATCTCACTTTTGTTCGCGATGTTACTCGCGGCTTGCGTGGAGTAAGTTGCCGCTGTTCTTTAACTGGCAACCTCGCAAACTCACTACGGAACACGTAGACAAACTCAGGCTTTGCGAGGCCACGAATCGGAATCTGAATGAGAATAAAGTGGCTGTCCCAACTACTGCCGTCCTCTTGCTCCAACCCCTTCTTTGTAAAGCCGAATGAGAACGCATTACCAGCGAGTTTCTGAAGCCGCGAAGCAACGTTGATGCACATTCCGACGTAGTCATTTCCGTTAGCTATGGAAGTGACCTGCCCTTGCGCGATACCACAACGCAGCATTAATGGCGGGCGCGTGAATTCCTTGACGTTCTTATCTAAAAAAACATCCACGTAATCCGAGACGATGATATCAAAAGCCTGAACGATATTCCTTCGCGACTCCAAACTTACATCGCTTACATCCCAAATCAGAAGAACTCCGTCACCCAGAAATTTCCCAAAAATTGGTAGATGACTCGAGAGCACTACATCCTCGCCGTCTTCACTATCCAGCAACTCCTCGCGGAGCCGCTGGAACAGCCACTTCAAAAAGCGGTCGAGGAAGCGGGGAACCTCGTGCTGCGGATCTCTCTGATCACAGAACGCAGTGAAACCTTCAAGGTCAAGAATGACAGCGAGTCCTTCGAAAGTTTTTTTGTTCTTCGTTAAATCCTCAAGGCTAACAATGTCCGCACCAAACTTGTCAAAGACCGATCTCCGAAGCCAGTAACGATCTGGTTCAGACGATTTCCTAGAATACTTGGGTTCTCTTTTACTCATACATCCTGGGAAACGATATAGTGGCGAGGACGAACAGTGTCTGGTCTGGCAAAAGTAAAAGCAAGCGCCACTGCGAGACGCCCACATTTCCTTCCTTGCTTGATTTCCGTTATGCGGCGACAAGTCGCGTGTGTTTTCAAGAAAAGCACTGCAGAGAGCTGAATATTAGAAAGCGGGGTCAAGCCGCCGCACTTCAAAGTCGTTCTCGATCTGACGGGATGCGCGCGCCGGCGAGTTGTGGGGGGGGTGAGCAATGAGCAGCAGGCGGTAGGATTTTGGAGTGCGGCGGCTTAACGCCGCTTTGGTTTTCGCGACGGCCTGGCGACGCGCTGTTTAATAGATGGTCGCGACAGGTCGCGACCTCAAAAGCGGCGTCAAGCCGCCGCACTCCAAAGGAGCTGACCGTCGCGATCCGCGTAAGCGGTTGCGCGGGATCGAGCGGTGAAATAAGATGCGCGCGCTACAACACCCCCAGATTGTTGTCAGGAGAAAACATGAAAGCTAAAGCGATCTTATTCACCCTCGCAATTTGTTTAGCGGCCGCAGGTGTGGTCATAGCCAAGACGAACCCGCACATGGGAACGTGGAAGTTGAATGAAGCGAAATCAAAGTTCCCCGCCGGAGCTCCCAAGAACCACACGGTGGTCTATGAAGCGGCGGGCGACGATACCAAGGTAACGGTCGACGGCAACGACGGCAGCGGCAGCGCTACGCACAACGAGTGGACCGGGAAGTTTGACGGCAAGTGTTATGCGGTTACAGGCGACTCGACTTCAGATCAACGCTGCTACCGCGTAGTTAACGGACATACGATGTCGTTCACTAACAAGATGGCCGGCAAGGTCGTGTTAAGCGGACGGATTGCGGTTTCGATGAACGGAAAAATGCGGACTGTTACGACGTGGGTGACGGATGGGAAGGGCAAGAGGTCTACGTCCACGGCGGTGTATGATAAGCAGTGAGCAGTGGGCAGTGGGCGGTGGTCAGTGGCCAGAAAGCAGGAAACGAACTTAAGCCCTCTCGTTGAGTGATCGACGGGAGGGCGTTTTTGTTTGGTGTTACTGCTGACTGCTCACTGCTCACTGCTTCCGTCATCGCCCGAAGAAGCCGGGGTCCATCAGGAACCAATTAACCAAGCCGGCGGCGAGGCCGACGAAGAAGACGAAGAGGACGAGCAGCTTTTGTTTAGTTGTCTCAGGTTTGCCCGCCGCTGTGGGAACCAGCAGCATGAAGACGCCGCCGACTGCGACGAGTGGGCCAAAGGATGCGAGCTTCAGAGAGTACTCGCCCTTCGACCAGAGTTGCTGCCAGTTGTAATAGACCAGGCCGGCGCCGATGACGATTAGTAGCAGGCCGAAGAGTCGGGCTTTTATGTGGGTCATTGCTAGTCAGTAGTCAGTAGGCAGTAGGCAGTAGACAGTAGACAGTAGTCGGTGGTCAGTGCGCGGTGACAGTACACCAAGTGGCGGCAAAGGTGAAGCGTCATTGGTCATTGATCATTTGACGTTGATCATTGGACATTGGTGATTGGACCAGGCGCCTCACGCCAATGCTCGCATTCTGTCTACTGACTACTGTCTACTGTCTACTCACTAGCCTTCAATTCCCAAAGCGGTTGCGGTATTCATCCGACACGATAAACGCCCGCACCATCTCAGCGGCGATGTAGTTGCCGTTGAAATCGTTAAGCTTCGTTAACCAGAACTCGTAACCAGTGTAGTTCGTGTCCTGAGGATCGTCTGGGTTTCTACGCATGTAGCCGAAGTACTGCATCAACACAAACGCCTTATTCTTTTCCGACTCCTTGAGCGTCTCGTTCTCGGCGATGCGCCGTAATGCACGCGCTCGTGCTGCCGTGTCGGCACTGGTGGCGGCGCCGTTGAACTCGCCGATGATCGACGCGCGTTCCGCCGCACTCGGCACGATTGAAATCCTGGCGAACAACGCATCGACAAACGCAGCCGGAGTCATCGTCGTCGGATAAGCATTAACGAAGCGCGCGCGCGTCACGAAGTCCTGCGTGAACGCAACCTTGTTCGCTTCCAGCTGCGCCTCCCAGTCCCCTACCCGCACCTGCACGTTCTTCGA
>JBKPNY010000215.1:0-4097 GCA_046732835.1 Gemmatimonadota bacterium
ACAATCAGCCTTACGCTTGATCACGCACTCAAGCGCTTCTCTACCATGCTGCACGTGCAGAGATACGGCGAAGTTACCAACAGGGGCAGCGCAGCCACAGACACGCTCGACCAGACATTCGGGGCGAAGTGGATCACTGACCTCAATCTCTCGTACAGAGTGCTGCGTCAGCTGCAGCTGTCAGTAGGCTCCAACAACCTCTTCGATGTCTATCCTGACCGTCAGATTCCGGGCAACAGCAACAGTGGAATCTTCCAGTATCCGAACACAGTGAACACATTCGGATTCAATGGCCGCTATGTGTATGTGAAGATGAGGTACACCTTGCAATAATGGCGAAGCCTATATCGCCAAAAGTTCATCGGGTTCTGGATTTCACAGCGGTCCTGCTGCTTCTGGCAGCGGGACCGCTGTTTCATTTCAATGGTCAGCCTGCGGGGATCACGTCTACTCTGGCAGGTGTGGTTCTCGTGTATTCGGTTTTCACGTGGTTCGTGAAGATGATCACGCTCAAGGTTCATCTCGTGATCGATGCAGTCCTCGGGCTTGCCATGATCTTCTCGCCGTTCTGGCTCGGCTTCAGTGAAGTTAAGCCGGCGTGCTATTTCTTTGTCGGCTTCGGATTATTTGTGCTGATCGTGGTTCTTCTTACCGACATTGAAGAGCGGAAAACCGCGGGGGGGTAAAACGATTGGGCGGATTATCCGGATTCTGCGGAAAGAACCACAACACCACTTTTGTTATTTGGGAAAGCGCAACTACGTAGTTCCGCAGTAACCAAAAATTCTTTTGCGTAGTATCCGCTGAATCCGGATAATCCGTCCAATCGTTTTACCCCCCTCTGGTTTTCCGCCGTTAAGGCACAGACAGAATCCCGGACATAACTAGAACGGAAGCTCCACCAACTCGGACCGCGCTAATCCGGCCGTTAGAAAAATCGATCTCGACATCGAGCCTGCTGGGGCGCCCCATCTCGATTCCCTGATGGATCGTGAACGAATGCGTACCGTTCTGCATTGACAGTCTCGACCCGACATAGCCGGCAAACGCTGCGGCCGCACTTCCTGTTGCAGGATCTTCCGTGACACCAACGAGCGGAGCGAACATCCGCGCGCGATAGTCTTCACCGTCTTTTGTGAATACGACAATCTCGCGCGTCCACGCTCCGGCTAGTGTCTGTTCCAAAAGATCGGGTCGGGTTCGCGCACGCTTCAACGCATCCCGATTCTTGAGTGGAACGTAGAGATAGGGAAGCCCGGTGGTCCACCCCTCAATTGCGTTGCCGTCGCCGAGGTCGACATCGTCTTCGCGTAAAGAGACGAGCGGTGCGATTGTCGCCGCATCGTACGCCTGATTGTTTTTCTCCGGAGTTTTCGCAGTCGTGAGCTGTGTGAAATAGGGTTTTCCATTCCGGGAGCGAATCAAAACGGGAACCGGTCCAACGCCCTCTTCGAACACGATTCTGGTTTCATCACCGGTGAGCGGAATCTCTCCCGCAGTACCCAGCACATAAGCGCCGCCAACGGTCGGATGTCCCGCAAAAGGTATTTCGCCACCGGGAACAAAAATCCTCAGTCGACGGGTATGTGCAGGATTGTCGGGCGGAAGAACGAAAATTGTTTCCGAATAATTGAACTCGCGCGTGATCGATATCATCTGGTCTGTCGAGAGTCCGCGCGCGTCCGGCAGCACGCCCAGCTGATTTCCGCCGAAAGCTTTATCGGTGAAAACGTCGGCCGTATAGAATTTGTATTCCATCAGTGCGCGGGTGGCTCCGGATTCTCCAGTGGTGGAGTGATGAACGCGTCGGCTTCGACTTCAACGAGCATGTCGGAATCGATCAGCTTCGAAACCTCGACCATCGAAGTTGCCGGCCTGATGCGGCCGAACGCTTCGCCGTGTGCTCGGCCCACTTCCTTCCACTGCGACATGTTCGTCACGTAGATCCTCGTGCGCACCACATCATCGAGCGTTGCTCCAACTGCCTCGAGCGCCCGCTGAATATTCGCGATTGTCTGTACCGTTTGGGCGTACGGATCTCCCACTCCAACAATCGAGCCGTCAGCGCCAGTTGCAGTTGTCCCTGAAACGTGGATGTGCGCGCCTACTCTCACCGCGCGCGAATATCCAACGACCGGCTCCCACTTCGAGCCCGATCCGTAATTGTGTCGTCCGCGGTTGTCTCCATCATCAGGCATCATTTCTGGTTCTTCCTTTTGTCGTTCAACAATCCAAGAGGTGATTTCTTTTCAGGTGCGACCTGATCGAGCGTGCACTGCTTTGGAGCCTTGTCGGGACGCCAGCGCTTGAGATTTGTCCCGTGACGAAATCTTCCGTTGGTAAAATGGTCATACTCGACTTCGATCACGAGCTTTGGTGCAAGTGGTTGCCATTCCGTCGACCGTTTTGTACTCCATCGACTTGGGCCTCCCGGCGCCTGTCCGGTAAATCCGGGGGGCTTGATGAGCTTCTCGAGCTTTGGCGTCAGCTCTTCGCGTTGTTTGGCGGTGAAGCTCGACGTGAAGCCAACGTGATGCAGCAGCCCCTCGTCGTCGTAGAGCCCTAAAAGCATAGATCCAATCACGCGCTTCTTCTCTGCATAACGAAAGCCTCCGACTACGCAGTCAGCGGTGCGATGCTGTTTGATCTTCACCATACCCGTTCGCTCACCGGACATGTACGGCTGCTCGAGCCGCTTGGCGATCACGCCGTCGAGTCCGCCCCCAACCTGTTTGAACCACTTACGAACCGTTGCGAGCTCTGTTGTCGCGGGTGTCATTCGCACAGTGTGATTCGCGCGAAGAAACGAAGCATAGAATTTCTCGAGCCGCGTGCGTCTCTCTTCGAGCGGGGCTTGAGCGAGAGATTTTCCCTTCTCGTCTACGAGCAGATCGAAGACTATGAGCTGCGCCGGCGTCTCAACCGAAAGTTTGCGAATGCGGCTTTCGGCCGGATGAATTCGCTGCAATAGGTCGTCGAAAGAGAGGGTACCGTCGATCGGAACGATTATCTCGCCATCGAGCACGAACTGTTGAGGCTTGAGCGCAAGAAGGGCATCGACGAGCTCCGGGAAGTACCGCTCCAGCGGCTGTCCGGATTTCGATTGAAGCTTGAGCTTCTCTCCATCGCGGAAGGCGAGACATCTGAAGCCGTCCCATTTGGGCTCGTACTGCCAGCCGTCATCCTCGGGAATGGCGTCGACCGTACGCGCCTCCATCGGCATGTACGGGGGTTTGACAGGAAGGTTCATAGAGAGTGTAAAGTCAACTCCAGACTGGAGATGCCAGACTCAAGCCGGGCAGACAGAAACGCTATTTGACATTGTCGGCGACTGCATCCGTGATCTGGCGGATCCAGTCTCAAATCTCCAGTCTGGAGTTCATCTTCCTGCAGTTCGCGCACGTTCGTTGACAAACTGACCGGTCTCCAGTATCCTTCTAGACTGTAGCACACATGGGTGTGCACCGACGAGCCAGCGAACACAAGGGGACCTGGATAACCAGGTCTCTTTTCAGTTTGGCGAGTCAGAACAAAGGTCGGTGGGGACGGCAATACCGGACTTCCGACGAACACCAACACTGAGGAAGTACTAGTATGCGCACCACCGGAACGGTTAAGTGGTTCAACGATGCCAAGGGTTTTGGCTTCATTACTCCCGAAAACGGGACGAAGGACTGCTTCGTTCATCATTCGGCCATCAACGGCTCGGGATTCAAGTCCCTCGCCGAGGGTGAGAAGGTCGAGTTCGACGTCGTGCAGGGCCAGAAGGGTCCCGCCGCCGAGAACGTTACAAAGGTTCGTTGATCACGCTCTCAACAAGCGTGTGACAAGAACGGGGCCACTCCGGTTCAGCCGGAGTGGCCTTATTTTTTCCCAGTACTGAAAACCAGAGAAACACGGAGATCTGTGGCGAAAGAAGAAGCGATCGAGCTCGAAGGAACCGTTACCGAAGTCCTGCCTGACGCAACGTTCAGAGTCCTCGTTACCAACGGACATGAAGTGCACGCGACCATCGCCGGCAAGATGAGACGTTTCCGCATCCGAGTGCTCGCCGGCGACAGGGTGACCCTCGAAGTGTCACCCTACGACCTCACTCG